>NZ_PYNY01000014.1:0-103022 GCF_003026135.1 Photobacterium sp. GB-36
TGCTGCCTCTAATTTAAATTCAGCACTAAATAATCGTCTTGTTCGTTTTGTCATGATGTCACCTATCCATGTTAAGAGGTGATGATATCACCTCTGAGTAGGTGGCCAAATTTAATGTACCACTACATAATGAATATGAAGACTTTGTTGCCGTTAGTATTGCCATCCCATTAACATCTTGGCGTGATATGAAGCCTAACTATGCTCAGGTACGTGGTATCGATCAGTTTGTATACTCATTGCAAACACGCGTCGGTGAAAGCCACAATAACTTAAACTCTGGTTTAGGGACTTCATCGGATCTTCAGCATAATATTGTTCGTCAATATGAGAACCGTGGCCGACTTTCTCCTGCTTACTTCAAAGCAAACACTCAACGTTTAAGAAATGCATACATCAAATATATGAAAGTAACCGTAGAGTAAAATAATAAAGGATAAGATAAATATCTTATCCTTTATTAAGAATATTTAGGACTTCGCTAGTTAAAAATATTTATTTATCAACATAACTATAATTATAATATCCGTAGGTATTACTGATTTTTTTCTCTACCGAGTTAAGTATAAAGCCGGTGATCTCTACGCCAGCATGATTAAATCGCTCTTTTGCTACTTCAATTTCATGTATAGATGTCTTTTTAAATCGACCAACTAAGAAATTAGCCCCTGCATACTTACCAACTAATGCTGCATCAGTCACAGCTAATAATGATGGGGTATCTACAATAACAATATCATAGTTTTCATTAGCCCAGTCCATTAATTCAGACAACCTATTTCCCATTAGTAACTCAGAAGGATTGGGGGGTATACAACCACAAGAAATAACATCTAAATTATCAACATTAGCTTTTTGTACAATTTCATCTAAATTACCTTGATAACTTAAATATTCAGAAAGTCCATTTTTACCTTTTAAATTAAATACTTTAGTACTCTTTCCTTTTCGCATATCAGTATCAATAAATAATACTTTCTTTTTAGCTTGAGAAAATACTATGGCTAAATTTTTCGATAAAAATGACTTACCAAGATCAGGACTTGAACCTGAAATCATTATTATCTTATTTTTCGCAGTAGATATTGAAAAATATAAACTTGTTCGTAACGATTTTATTGCCTCTATCGCTAAGTCATCAGGGTAAAGACACGCAAGTAACATCCCCTCTTCATTAAATTCACGACTGCTTTTACTTTTTTTAAGTAATTTACTTTGATTAACGGAGTATGGCACAGTTGCATAAAGAGGAAGTCCTAACGATGATATTTGACGAGGATCATCAATACCACTCATAACAGTTTTCTTTAATAAAACAATTACAATAGAAAGCATCCCACCAAGTAAGGTAGCGAGAACAACGATAAGGGCTTTTTTAGGTTTAATTGGAATTGGTGACGTTTCTGCTGAGTCAATTAATCTTACACTACCAACTGTACTTTCCTGACTTATTCTTAATTGCTGAACTTTATTAATAAGCGATATATATATATGTTGAGCTGCCATCACATCACGATTTAACGTAATTATTTTTTGATTTGTTTTAGGCATAGCGCTAACTTCATTTTCTAATTCAGCTTTTCTTTTTAGTAGTGTCCTTTGTTGTTGTAATAATGAAACATATGCAGGATGCTCTTTGGTATATAATTTAGATATTTCAGACTCTTTGAAACCCAAATCAATTAATTTACTTTCAACTGATGCTAAAACATTAAGTGTCGACTTAGCTTGATAATCCATATCAATAGAATCGCTAGACACTTTAAATGCATTTAGTTTATTTTCAGCAATATCCAACTCTTTTTTAACTTCAGGTAACTGATTTTCTATAAAAGCTAAACTTTTAGCTGCTTCTAGCGCATTATGATCGATATTTTGTGCCAACTCATTATTAGCGATATCATTTAAAATAGTCTCCATCCGCAGAGGATTACTACCTACTAATGAGAGCTGTAAAATACCTGTGTCTTGGCCAGACTCCTTTATAGATAAGCTTTTTCTAAGAGATGATACCGTATTATAACGATTAAGTTTCTTAATGATAAACTTCTGCCCAACCTCACCATTCAGCTGTAAAATAAGTAACTGATATCCATTTTTATTTACTAGTTTTCCAACTTCACCGGAGAAAATCAGTTCATTATTTTTATTAAAAAAATCGTATACCCCTTTCTTAGCATCACTTATTTTTACAATATACTCACCACCTCTATTACCACTTGATTTATTATCATTTTCAGGTGTTATCAATAGTGAAACTTTAATCTCAGGTACATCACCTAAAAAATACGCTATCTTTTTACCTATGATAGGCGTAAATATGGGTGAAGAATATAAAGTTAGATTTAGATTATCAACAGTTCTCCCCAGCACCATACGAGACTTAATAATCTCTATTTCTGTATTTGCTGTAGACTGTGATATAAATAAGTTTGAAATATCATTCACGTGAAAATCTAAATGCTGATGCTGTGTCTCTACTTGTAGTCTTGCTACCGCTTGATAAGTTAAAGGTGTTGACTTCGCATAGAGCACACCTAGTATAGTAAATAAACACGTGATACTTAAAATTAGCTTCCAAGATTCAAGAACTGATTTAAATAAATATATTAGATCAATCTCATCATGATTTAAATTACTATTACTATCCATTCTTATTTCATCCCTAATTTAATCATGTTATTTAAGGTCCGTATAATAATCCACACCTTGAGTTAGTGTGGTAAAGTTTGTAATGGTTGGTAGAACCTGCGCCATCACTCTATTCCACCTTCCCATTGGTGATGCGGTAACATAGATTATATCTTGAGGGTTTAATTCGAATTGATTGGCAATAATCATAGCTGCTGCACTTTTCATATTCAGTTGATAAATATCTGCAACTTTATCCTCTTTATTTATTCTAATAACAAAGACACCTTCAGCATCAGCACTGATTTCATTAATCCCGCCAACGGTACTGAGCGCCTCAGTTAAATTCATTCCTGAACGGTCAATTTGAAGCGTTTGGGGGTTATTCACCTCCCCCATTACGAATACTTTTAAATCGTCATTATTAGCTATATGTATAATATCATTATTTTTTAATAATATATTCTGAGTTAAATCGCCGTTTTGAATAAGATCGTAAGCCGATAAATGAATAACATTATTATTTCTTGTTACAGTAACATTATGCCAATCAGCATCAATACTAAAACCCCTCGCCTTATTAATAGCAAGCAATAATGTTAATGCCTTATCTGTAATAGCTTGCTCTCCAGGAAGCTTCACTGAACCTGTTACATAAACTTGTTTTGATTTATAAGCTGCCACTGAAACTTCAATTTGTGGCATTTCAATATATCTCGCTAACTTCTTTGTTAACACACTTTGTATATAAGATAATTTGTGTCCTGCAACATGAATAAAGCCAACATAAGGATAAAAAATACGCCCATCAGCATGCACGCGAGTACCCGCCTCTTCAGGTGTACGTTCCGGTCCTTGCGGAATTGTTAGCTCTGGATGATTCCAAACGGTAATATTTAATACATCAGTGGGTCCAACAATATAACTATAATTGTTTATATCTGTTTGTAACTGTTCATTCGTCTTAGCTTTTACTTCTTTTTTTCTTACTTTGTTTATCACACTACTATCTAAATAATAAATATTTACCTTGTTCAAAATAGATTCATTTTTAGTGTTTTTTATCTCTTTATTTTTTATATTCAAATGCATTCCAGGCATACTGCAACCGGAGAGAAAAAACAGACAAAAAAAACCAACTAAACATACATTTTGTAAAGCTTTACATCTATAGAAGGGCATTATTTAAATATTCATAAGTCAATAAATGATAACAATTATACCAAATAAGAATCATAAAAACTCATTGCATAGTATTTATGTATGCTTTTAATGACCAACATCATAATAATTAATGAAATATAACCCACAATCAAAAAAAACACATAAGTATGACAATTAAATAAAAATAGTAATAAATCTATTTAAATAGCTTTTTACAGTTTTTTATTTTTAAAATATAAAAAAGGTGAGATATAAACCTCACCTTTTGGAGCAATAATGCTTTAATTACTGTTTATAGCTTTGCAGCTAATTCAACACCTTGACGAATTACACGTTTAGCATCTACCTCTCCGGCAACATCCGCACCGCCAATCACATGAACATTAATGCCTTGCTCAGTGAGCTTTTCTGACAGTTCTTCAACCGATGTTTGACCTGTACAAAGTACAATATTATCGGCATCTAATATTCGAGATTGTCCTTCAACAGTAATATGTAAACCTGCATCATCGATTTTGTCATAACTAACCCCACCAAGCAGTTCAACACCGCGTTTTTCTAATGTTCTACGGTGGATCCAGCCTGTTGTTCTGCCCGGACCTTTACCGACTTTGCCCGGTTTTCTCTGCATTAACCATACTTGTCGCGGGCTAATGTATTCATCATGCGGTAATAAGCCACCTTCATGAGTCAATGTTTTATCAATCCCCCACTCTTCAAGCCATTGATCAAGATTTTGATTTTCAGGCTCGGTTAGCATGGTAGATACATCAACCCCAATACCACCAGCACCAATAACAGCGACTTTTTGTCCTAACTGTACTTTATCTCTAATCAAAGTTTGATAATCGATAACCTTAGGATTATCGACGCCAGGAATAGGCGGAATACGCGGTTTAACCCCCGTTGCGATAATGACTTCATCATAGTTAGCTAAATCATCTTCCGTTGCAGCATAACCAAGTTTTACGTTTACACCTGTTTGTTCTAAACGACGAGTAAAATAACGAATCGTTTCTTTAAACTCTTCTTTTCCTGGTATTTGCATCGCAAGGTTAAATTGCCCACCAACGTGGTCATTTTTCTCAAATACATCGACGGTAAAACCTCGCTCTGCAACAGCAACAGCGCACGCCATTCCAGCAGGTCCAGCTCCAACAATCGCCACTTTTCTATTTTGTGCTACCGAGGTTAATACCAGTTCGGTCTCATAACACGCTTGAGGGTTAACTAAACAACTCGCACGTTTACCAACAAAAGCATGATCTAAACAGGCCTGGTTACATCCAATACAGGTATTAATATCATCAGCGCGATCTTGCGCGGCTTTTTCGACAAAATCAGGATCGGCAAGGAACGGTCGTGCCATCGATACCATATCAGCTTGCCCTGACGATAGAATATCTTCAGCCACTTGTGGGGTATTAATACGATTACAAGTAACTAAAGGAATAGAGACTTCTTGTTTAAGCCTTTCTGTAACCCAAGCAAATGCGGCACGTGGGACTTGCGTGGCAATCGTCGGAACACGTGCTTCATGCCAACCAATGCCGGTATTTAAAATGGTTACACCAGCTTGTTCTAGAGCCTTTGCAAGCATTACCACTTCTTCATGAGTACTGCCTTGCTCAACTAAATCCAGCATTGAAAGACGGAAGATAATAATAAAGTCACGTCCAACTCGCGCGCGAACTGCTTTCACAATTTCTAGTGGGAAACGAATTCGATTTTCATAACTCCCGCCCCAATCGTCATAACGTAAGTTCGAACGCTGACAGATGAACTGATTAATCAGATAGCCTTCTGATCCCATCAGTTCAACCCCATCATAGCCAGCTTCGCGAGCAAGCTCGGCGCTTTTTGCAAAAGCATTGATGGTTTTTAAAATCTGACGTTCAGACATTTCACTTGGGGTGAATTTAGAAATAGGTGAACGAATAGCAGAGGCACTCACTGCAAAAGGCGACATTGCATAGCGCCCAGCATGTAGTAACTGAAGCGCTATTTTTCCACCTTCATTATGTACTGCATCTGTAATGTTTTTATGTGCCCGAGCTGCACGTGATGAACTAAATTCAGCACTTAACGGATGTAGTCGCCCACGAAAGTTGGGAGAGAAACCGCCAGTGACAATTAGTCCTACACCACCACGCGCACGTGCGGCATAGAACGCAGATAATTTTTTAAATCCATCTCGTGATTCTTCAAGCCCTGTGTGCATAGAGCCCATTAACACACGGTTTCGTAGGGTAGTAAAACCAAGATCCAATGGCGCTAACAAATGAGGGTATGCTTTATTGTCCATGGCTTTTGCTTCTCTTTTTATTATGGTCTGACCAGTATATTAACCCTGTTATGCCATTTCAAACATTTGTTTACATTAAGTTAACATTTGTGCTTTCGCGCACTTTTCTTATGCCTTGGATGACTAACAACACGGCTATTTATTCAATACCTTGTTTTGATATCTCTTCTTAATAGTAAATTTACTGAAATTAGTTAATGAGTACGATACGATATGTCTCAAGAATCATTAAAGAGAGCATCCATGAAAGCCATATTCAAAGGGATTGGAGCGTTTTTCAGAACAATCTGGAAGTTAATCAACTTTGCCCGTAAGTTTATTCTTAACTTAATTTTCCTACTGATTGTAGGTGCCATTATTTTTGCTTTTAGTGATAACGATGATAACGCTGAAAAGCCAGAAGCATCGGCGCTGGTACTAAACCTATCAGGCCCGATTGTTGAGCAGAAAAACTATGATAATCCATTAGATAACGTTATTAGTGATGTGATGGGGCAACCACCTGTTGAACAAAACGTTTTATTCGATATTGTCGAAGCCATCCGCACTGCAACTACCGATAGCTCTATCACTGGCCTTGTATTAAATCTTAAAAACATGCCAGAAACGAGCCTGACAAAACTACGTTACATTGCAAAAGCCATTCAAGAATTTAAAGCATCCGGTAAACCTGTTTATGCTTATGGCGGTCATTACAGCCAAAGCCAATACTACCTTGCAAGTTATGCCGATAAGATCTTTATGTCACCTGATGGCGGTATCATGTTAACGGGTTATGGCACCTATACGCTTTACTATAAAACATTATTAGAAAAGCTAGATGTCACTACTCACGTTTTCCGTGTCGGTACTTACAAATCATTTGTCGAACCGTATATCCGTGATGGCATGTCAGCCGCAGCGAAAGAAGCCAATACGGTTTGGTTAGATCAATTATGGGATGCTTATACCTCCGATGTGGCGAAAAACCGCAATATCGATGCTAAATCATTGACGCCTGAAATGAACAGCTTTGTTGAACAACTCACTGCTGTTAATGGCGATTTTGCTCAACTGAGTAAAAAAATGGGTCTTGTTGATGAGTTGATAACCCGTCCTCAATTAAGCCAAATCTTAATCAAAGAATTTGGTGATAACGGTGAGCACAGCTTTAAACAGATCAGCTACTACGATTACTTATCGATGCTGGTTGATGATCAACAACCATCCAATAACAAAGTAGCTGTCGTTGTTGCAAGTGGCGCCATTGTTGATGGCAAGAGTAGTCAAGGTACAGCAGGTGGTGACACGATTGCAGCACTACTTCGCAAAGCTCGCTTTGATAACGATGTTAAATCTGTGATCTTACGTGTCGATAGCCCAGGAGGCAGCGCCTTTGCTTCTGAAGTGATCCGTAATGAAGTCGATGCCTTAAAAGCAGCGGGGAAACCTGTTGTTGTTTCGATGTCGAGTGTTGCAGCATCAGGTGGTTACTGGATCTCTTCAAGTGCCGATAAAATTATCGCACAACCAACAACGATCACCGGCTCTATTGGTATCTTTGCGATTTTAACCACATTTGAAAAAAGCTTAGAAAAGCTAGGCGTTTACAGTGATGGGGTGGGAACGACTCCTTTCTCAGGTGTCGGCGTAACACGTGCTCTACCTGAAAATGTCGGCAAAGTTTTCCAGCTTGGGGTTGATAATGGCTACCAGCGCTTTATTGGTTTAGTCAGCAAATACCGCCATATGTCACTTGAGCAAGCAGATAAAATTGCCCAAGGCCGAGTATGGACAGGTAAGGACGCGAAAGAACGTGGTTTAGTCGATGAACTCGGTGACTTTGATACTGCAATAACGGAAGCGGTGTCGCTCGCTAAAGTAGATGATTACCAATTGGTGTGGATGCAACAGCCTCTTTCTCCTATCCAGCAATTCTTTAAAGAAATGTCAGGTGAAGTAAAAGCACAGGTTGTGGCAATGGTTCTTGGTGACACACCAAATGCATTAGCGCCAGTGACTAAAGTTGCAAAAGATCTGACTTCTCTTAGTAACTTTAACGATCCTAATGGTCGTTATGCGTTCTGCTTAAATTGCAGCACCGTTAACTAGTAACAAAAACGTTATCAGCAACCAATAATTAAAAAGCTCGGCGATATGTCGAGCTTTTTATTATGCATAAACGCTTAAATAAGCCAGCCAATCAACATTAGTGATAAAAACCGCAATAACTCAAAAGATAAGCACATCAATCTTAGTTCACATTTCAATGCAATAAGTATCACTCTAAAAATCGCTTAACTCGCATCTTCATACAGTTTGCGTATAATGCGCACACCAACCGTTAACTCTGTGCTTAAAAATGGAAAGAAAACATATTTATATCGCCTACACTGGCGGCACCATTGGTATGCAAAAATCTGATCATGGCTATATTCCTGTATCAGGTTTTATGCAAAAGCAATTAGCTAGCATGCCAGAATTCCATCGCCCAGAAATGCCTGAGTTCACTATCCATGAGTATTCACCTTTAATCGACTCATCAGATATGACACCTGCGGATTGGCAACGCATTGCTGACGATATAAAAGATAATTACGAAAAGTATGATGGTTTTGTGATCCTTCATGGCACAGATACTATGGCGTACACCGCTTCTGCTTTATCTTTTATGTTCGAAAATTTAGATAAGCCTGTCATTGTCACCGGTTCTCAAATCCCGTTAGTTGAACTTCGCTCTGATGGTCAGAGCAACTTATTGAATGCGTTACACATTGCGGCTAATTACCCGATCAATGAAGTGACCGTATTTTTCAACAACCAACTGATCCGTGGTAACCGCAGTACTAAGGCTCATGCCGATGGTTTTGGCGCGTTTATCTCACCAAACTTGCCACCATTATTAGAAGCAGGCATTAACATAACCGTTAATAGCGGAACGGAATTAAACAAAAAACCGAACGGTGAATTTAAAGTTCACACCATTACGCCACAGCCTATTGGTGTGATCACCATGTATCCAGGGATCTCACCAGAGGTTATACGTAATACCCTACGCCAACCTGTAAATGCGATGATCCTACTGACTTTTGGCGTAGGTAATGCGCCTCAAAATAAAGAGCTGCTTGATCAGTTAAAAGAAGCATCGAGTCGCGGTGTGATTGTCATGAACTTAACCCAATGTTTATCAGGTAAAGTTAATATGGGTGGATACGCAACGGGTTGTGCGCTAGCAGATGCTGGCGTGCTAAGTGGCTATGATATGACACCTGAAGCGGCATTGGCTAAATTACATTACTTACTCAGCCAAGATTTACCGATAGAAACAATGCGCACGCTGATGCAGCAAGATCTCCGTGGTGAGTTAACCTTGTAAGTTAGCAGTACTTGTTTTATAACGAAAAGAGCCGAACGGGCTCTTTTTTATTTTTAGCTATCATAAAATAAAAACACCACTCCCCCAAAATTTTCCAACCGAACTACAATTACAGCTAATAGCAATCTACCTTCATGGGTTGAAACAATGATGATTTTACACGGTGCCTCTATTTCGCCCTTCGTCAGAAAAATCATGTTGGCACTTAATTACAAAGGGATACGTTATGAACTCCAACCTCTCAACCCCTTTTTAGAAAAAGAGCTTGCGCACAAACGCCATCCAATGGGAAAAGTCCCTGTACTTGAACATAACGATACAACAATCATTGATTCAACCGTTATTGCCCATTATCTTGACGATACCTACCCCGTTCCCCCACTTTATCCGGGCGACGCTAAACAACGAGCGAAAATTCGTTGGTTTGAAGCTTATGCTGCAACGCGTGTCACGTCATTACTCGGTGGCGTTTTGTTTTACCAAAAAGTATTGCGCGATAAAATGCAAGATAAGTCGTGTGATGGAGAAGCAGTGGCTCAATGCCTTACTCATCATCTTCCTAATGTGTTGAATTACCTTGAAGAGCAACTCCCCGAGCTAGGGTATGTTGGCGATCATTTCTCAATGGCTGAAATAAGTATCTGGAGTATTTTTAGAACGGGATGGATGGCAGGGCTACGATTGCAACCCCATTATCCTACTCTACACCACTATCTACACCGTATAGAGCAAGAGCCATGGATAGCCAATATTGTGTCAGAAGAAGATCATCAATTACAAAGTTTCTATTGCGAAGCTATGATATGGCCTAACCTGCATGATAAAGTCTAATGTTAGATATCATCATGTTCAAAGCGAGCTATCTCTGGCGACTTTCCAAGAGTCCCTTGAGTCGCAAAATCACGTTTTAATTCAGCTTTACTCTTAAATTTTATTTCGCCACCGGCTGCAACCGTCATATGTTGCGCATCACTATTATGGCGAGACTGATAAAGCATCACAGCCTGCATAGCAGAATCTCTTTGATTAGCCGTTAATACTGAACCATCAGGCCACTTTCCGGTTTCTACTGCAGTTGATATCCGCTCAAAAACTTCTGGCGTCATAGCCTTCAATAATTGCGACACATCCATATCCACTCCTCATTTTGATACTAACAGGCTTGTTTAAGTACATCGCTGTAGCTTATAAAATACGTAATAACAGTCAACGCTTTCCCCTCAAACTGTAATAGCGATCACAGGTTGATAGCTCTATCAAAATAAATTCACCATTTTCGAGATCATCCGTCGATAACAACAAATGACATCGTTATATTTATCCTTATTCGTAACCAACATGTAGGTCACTATGGCGTATTACTCCGCAATTATAGAAACATCAAAAAGAGTAGTGCCGACAAGGTTGCTCTTAAACAGTACTAAACGTCTTATCACAACGATCAGTATGAGCTTATTATTAACTGGCTGTTTTGAACGACACCGTACCACAGATAGCTTATGTGAAAGTTATCCTGAATTGTGTACCCAGCTCAACGTCAATGATGGTCAATGTCGTATTCAACGAACAGGATTAATTTGGCAACGTTATGATGTGTTGAAAAATCCAACCGACCAAGAAAAATTTAAAGAGCTTGAAGCGACGCAAAAGTACATTTTTTGCTTGGAATATGCCGCTCGTATTGAACCAACAGAGCTAAAAGATCGAAAGACTATTCGTATGAACGCACTCTACGATAGCTATAACAATGTAACACGCCTAAACAAAGAGCTATCGTTGTCGACCGATCCAGAGATTATTTACTACCGTTGGAGTCAAGGTGATGAACAAGCACAACAACAATTTCTCGCTCTCGAAGGTAAAAAGGAGTTAGAAACCCCGGATCTTCAGCTTGCGCTTGCCAGCTACTACATCAGCAAAGATAAGGATAAAACCTATCAATTACTGCATCATGCACTTTCACTCTATAAGAAAAATGAAACAGTAAACCAAGATATTATTAAATCATTGGCAACCTTATCTCAGCAGCAAAAAAAACTGAAGGAAGCTTATATCTGGGTATTAATTGCTAATGATATGAATATGCCTGTAGTCGAGGCCAAAAATATCGCCAGCTTATTTTTATTAACAGAAGATGAACAGAAGGTTTTAAATAAAAAAGCAGTCAATATTTTAGATAATTTACAAAATGGCAGCTATGAACGAAAAATGATTAATTAAAATTTTATTGCAAATATCAAATAATTTTATAATTGATACATACAAGATTTAATCATTAAACTTATTTAATTTTAAGCGTTATATTTTAGATATTTATTTCAGCGACGGTAAATAATTAAATATTACCGTCACTCATACGTTTTATTCATCTGCAAAAATTAGAGAAACAGAATTAACACAGTAACGTTCACCTGTTGTTTGTGGGCCATCAGTAAAAACATGTCCAAGATGACTATCACAATGCTTACAGCGAATTTCTATGCGCTGCATGCCATGACTATTATCTTCTAAATAAGTGATACAATCGTTATCAATAGGCGCATCAAAGCTAGGCCAACCGCACCCTGAGTCATACTTATTCGCTGAAGAAAACAGTGGGGAATCACAACAGACACATGAATAAACACCTGTTTTATGATTATGAAGAAGCGTACCGCTAAAGGGAGGTTCAGTTGCCTGTTGTCGACAAACTTGATAAGCCTCTGCTGATAATTTCTCTTGCCAATAAGTATCAGGTTTATTTTTCATCACACCCTTCCCTTCTTTCCCTCAATATTACTTTTCAAAATATATTTTTTATTTATAAAGACTGTAACACATATGGCTGTTTTAAAAATTCACAGTTTAAAGAAAAACCGTCTAATGTATTTATCAGCGATATAAAATTGAAAATTACGCCGCTGTTAAATCACACAGTATTTGTATGATTTACCGCCGTTGTAGTCGAAATGTAAATTAAATCCGATCTTTTTTTTGATTTTAAGCAATATAAACGATTTTTTTGCTTGCAGGGTCACGTAGTATTATGTAATTTTACTACCAGTTATCTTTCATTAGAAATTAAGTTGTGGAGCAACTGTAATGACAATTAAAGTAGGTATTAACGGTTTCGGCCGTATCGGTCGTTTTGTTTTCCGTGCAGCGCAAGAGCGCAACGACATTGAAGTTGTTGGTATCAACGACCTTATCGATGTTGAGTACATGGCATACATGCTTAAGTACGATTCAACTCACGGCCGTTTCAACGGTACTGTTGAAGTTGAAGGCGGTAACCTAATCGTTAACGGTAAAACTGTTCGTGTAACAGCTGAACGTAACCCAGAAGATCTTAAGTGGGATGCAATCAACGTTGACGTTGTTGCTGAAGCAACTGGTCTTTTCCTAACTGACGAGACTGCACGTAAGCACATCACTGCTGGTGCTAAGAAAGTTGTTCTTACTGGTCCATCTAAAGACGCAACTCCAATGTTCGTTATGGGTGTTAACCAAGACACTTACGCAGGTCAAGATATCGTATCTAACGCTTCTTGTACTACTAACTGTCTAGCGCCTATCGCTAAAGTTCTTAACGACAAGTTCGGTATCGAATCTGGTCTTATGACTACAGTTCACGCAACTACAGCTACTCAGAAGACTGTTGACGGTCCTTCTGCTAAAGACTGGCGTGGCGGTCGTGGTGCTTCTCAGAACATCATCCCATCATCAACTGGTGCAGCTAAAGCTGTAGGTGTTGTTCTTCCTGAGCTAAACGGCAAACTAACTGGTATGGCTTTCCGCGTACCAACTGCTAACGTTTCTGTAGTTGACCTAACAGTTAACCTTAAGAACGGTGCATCTTACGAAGCTATCTGTGCTGCTATGAAAGAAGCATCAGAAGGCGCTCTAAAAGGCGTTCTTGGTTACACTGAAGATCAAGTTGTTTCTCAAGATTTCATCGGCGAAACTCAAACTTCAGTATTCGATGCTAAAGCTGGTATCGCACTAACTGATAACTTCGTTAAAGTTGTATCTTGGTACGACAACGAAATCGGCTACTCAAACAAAGTTCTAGACCTAATCGCTCACATCTCTAAGTAATGTAAGCAATTAGCTCGCTTTCTTTGAAAGCAATTAAAAAGGCGGCGCATTTTGCGGCGCCTTTTTTATATCTAGTACAATACAAAAAACGATCAGAACTCTTCACTGCTTTAACAAATTAATTTTCATATTTTTTGATATTTTAAAGCGAAAAATAAGTGTTTTTTTGCTTAATGTTTAATGCACGAATAAACGCTAAACAAATAAGCACTTCCTGCTTTTAACTTTTAAGGAATGAAGATGAACCTACGTCAACTTTCTACTGTTAACGCTTTATCCGACAACGTCACAGTTTGTGAATATCAAGGGATTAATATCATTCGAGTGATCCACCCTCTTGCTGAAGCTGGAATTTCACTGCATGGTGGCCACCTGTTATGGTTTAAACCACAAGGTGAAAAAGACATTATTTGGTTAAGTGAAAAGGCCATTTTTGATCAGTCAAAAGCGGTACGTGGCGGTATTCCAATTTGTTGGCCTTGGTTTGGTAAAGCTGGTACCCCATCTCATGGTTTTGCCCGCACATCGCAGTGGTCATTATTAGAACACCGTGAAAATGAAAACGGCGTTATTGTCAGCCTAGCACTGGAAGATAATGAAGAAACCTATGCGATTTGGCCGCATAAGTTTAAAAACGTCTTAACGTTTGAAATTGGTCAAGAACTCAAAGTAAGCCTGACATCGACTAATACCGACAATCAACCATGGTCATACAGCGGCGCATTGCATACTTACTTCGATATTGCCAATATTAACGATATTGATATTACAGGAATGGGGCCAAACTACCTTGATAGCACACAGCAAGGTAAAGCGTGTGAAGGAGGTTCTACACTGACCTTCAACAGCGAAACTGATCGTGTATATACTCAGCCAGAAGCCACTATCACGATTAATGATAAAAACAATAATCGTGAAATTTTGGTCACTAACGAAGGTCACAATGCTGCTGTAATTTGGAACCCTTGGCAAGCTCTATCCATTAGTATGGGTGATATGGCTGATAATAGTTTTGAAACTATGGTATGCGTGGAATCAACAATCCACCAACCAAGTATTGAGCTAGCGCCTGAACAGTCACATACTTTAGCGACAACGATTTCTAGCCGTTAATTAGAAACGAACCACGGGCAATATTATTGCTCGTGGTTCAAGCATACATTTTTGCAGAAGCTTCAATCAATACCCAGCCATTTCCATCGGGATCATTAAACGTAGCAAACTTACCACCGACTAAATTAACAATACTTGATAATAATACCCCACGTTGCTTGAGCTCTTTATGTGTTAGCTGTATATCATCCGTTTGTACGACTAAACCTTGCACAGTACCAGCTTCCATTCCGCCAAATGGCGTCACTAAACTGATTGTCGTTTCTGCACCTCTTGGTGCTAATTGCAGCCAGCGTTTTTTATTATTCGAACAATGATCTCGGATCAATTCAAAACCAAGTGCATCTCTATAAAACTTCAAAGCCTGATTTTGATCCGAAACCGGAATGGAAACAGTATCGACACGTGAAATTGTCATAAAGCCACCTACCTATACAATTTTTAGGACTTCATTTCAGCTTATGTCAGAGAAAGCTGTTTCGTGGAAAAAAAATATCTTAGGCTCAAATACACAAAAAAATTCTCAATAATTGTCCTTCTCTATCAATAATTCAAAAAAAAACAAATAAAACCAAACAAAGCCAATAGACCAAAACAATAATTCAACACAAAAAAGTTTTATAGTTTTTTACTTCAACATAACCCACAAAAACAAGATTCTTCATTAATTACTATAATTAACAGTAGATTTACATATTAACAATAAAAAACAAAAGCATTTTAGCGTCAAAAGCGCTTGCAGAACCCATCCCATAAGAGGATAGTAAAAATATACGGTTAAAAAACATCCAGTTTTAAACCGTTATCACAAGCTATTTTTTATTTAGAAATCATTAACTCAGTACAGCAAATTGATTAGTTCGGTCTAGGCTTACAGTAAGGGATGCAAAAGAGGTTGATTTTCGTCCTGTCTAAATGATCAAAGAACGATTCAGGGGGCATACCATGAGTATTTTTGACCACTATCGTCATCGCTATGAAGAATCCAAGGACGAAGAACTTTCATTACAAGAATTCCTTGATATTTGTCGTAACGATCGCAGCGCCTACGTCAACGCCGCAGAGCGTCTATTGATGGCGATTGGCGAACCAGAAATGATTGATACCGCACAAGACCCATATCTTAGCCGTCTCTTCTCTAATCGGGTCATCTCTCGTTATAAAACGTTTGAAGACTTCTACGGTATGGAAGATGCGATAGAACAAATCGTCTCTTACCTCAAACATGCAGCCCAAGGGCTTGAAGAGCGTAAGCAAATTCTTTATTTATTAGGCCCTGTCGGCGGTGGTAAATCGTCGCTAGCAGAAAAATTAAAAAGCTTAATGCAGAAAATGCCTATTTATATTCTAACGGCAAATGGTGAGCGTAGCCCAGTTAATGATCACCCTTTCAGTTTATTTGATAAATCAGAAGATGGTGATCTACTTGCCAATGAATACAATATTCCATCACGCTATTTAAATACCATCATGTCACCGTGGGCGGCAAAACGACTCCATGAATTTGGTGGCGATATTACACAATTTAAAGTGGTGAAAGTGCGTCCGTCCATCCTTGACCAAGTCGGTATCGCAAAAACTGAACCGGGAGATGAAAATAACCAAGATATTTCATCGCTAGTTGGTAAGGTTGATATACGTCAACTTGAACATTATTCTCAAGACGATCCTGATGCTTATAGTTATTCAGGTGCTCTGTGTAAAGCTAACCAAGGCTTAATGGAGTTTGTTGAGATGTTTAAAGCGCCGTTAAAAGTACTTCACCCACTTCTTACCGCAACACAAGAGGGTAACTACAACGGTACTGAAGGGTTATCAGCATTACCTTTCGATGGAATGATCCTTGCTCACTCTAACGAGTCAGAATGGCAGACCTTTAGAAATAACAAGACGAATGAGGCTTTCTTAGATCGTGTTTACATCGTCAAAGTCCCTTATTGTTTACGGGTTTCTGAAGAAATAAAAATCTACCAAAAACTACTTGAAAATAGTGAGCTATCAGCCGCGCCTTGCTCACCAAGTACGCTTGAGATCCTTGCTCGATTCACCGTTCTGTCTCGCTTGAAAGAGCCTGAAAACTCAAGTGTGTATTCAAAAATGCGAGTCTATGACGGTGAAACACTAAAAGATACCGATCCAAAAGCAAAATCTTACCAAGAATATCGCGACTATGCCGGTGTCGATGAAGGTATGAATGGGTTATCAACTCGTTTCGCCTTTAAGATTTTATCGCGGGTCTTTAACTTCGATCATTCAGAAGTTGCAGCAAACCCTGTTCACTTGTTCTATGTGCTTGAGCAACAAATTGAACGTGAACAATTCCCACAAGACATTGCTGAAAAATATCTTGAACATTTAAAAGGCTTCCTTACACCGAAGTATGTCGAGTTCATTGGTAAAGAGATCCAAACCGCTTATCTCGAATCTTACTCCGAATATGGTCAAAACATTTTTGACCGCTATGTCAGCTACGCCGACTTCTGGATTCAAGACCAAGAGTACCGTGATCCTGAAACTGGGCAGCTCTTTAATCGCGAAGCACTTAATAACGAATTAGAGAAAATAGAGAAACCAGCGGGGATCAGTAACCCTAAAGATTTCCGAAATGAAATTGTTAACTTCGTTTTACGTGCTAGAGCAAACAATGCAGGCAAAAACCCCAACTGGACCAGCTATGAGAAACTCAGAACAGTCATAGAGAAGAAGATGTTCTCAAATACTGAAGAGCTACTTCCTGTTATTTCATTTAATGCAAAAACATCAACAGATGAGCAAAAGAAACATGATGATTTCGTCGCTCGTATGATGGAAAAAGGCTATACCCGCAAGCAAGTACGCTTATTGTCTGAATGGTATTTACGCGTACGTAAATCGTCGTAAACCAGCTGCAAATGAAATAAGGGGGAGCTATGGCATATTTTATCGACCGCAGGCTCAATGGTAAAAATAAAAGTACGGTTAATCGCCAGCGCTTTTTACGCCGCCATAAGCAGCAAATTAAAGAATCTATTGCTGATGCGGTAAATAAACGCTCGATCACGGATGTTGATAGTGGTGAAGATATCACTATCCCATCTCGTGATATCCGAGAACCTAGCTTTCATCAAGGTAAAGGTGGACAACGTGATGTTGTCCACCCTGGCAACGACCAATTCACACCCGGTGATCGTATCGAGCGACCGCCAGGTGGCGCTGGTCAAGGTGGGGCTGGTAAAGGAGATGCAAGTCCTGATGGCGAAGGCAATGATGAGTTTGTTTTCCAAATATCTAAAGATGAATATCTTGATCTTTTATTTGAAGATCTTGAATTACCTAATTTACAAAAAAACCAAATGAACAAAATAGTCGAGTGGAAAACCTTCCGTTCAGGCTATAAATCACAAGGTGTTCCCACCAATATTGCCATTGTGAAAACCTTGCAAAATTCATTAGCAAGACGTACCGCAATGACCGCAGGAAAAAGAAGAAAACTGCGTGATTTAGAGCAAGCGCTCACTTTATTATTTAACACTGAACCTGCACAACCTTTTGAAGAAGAAAGGATAAAGCAAGAAATCGAGTCATTGAAACAAAAAATAAATAGAACACCATTTATTGATACCTTTGATCTTCGCTATAAAAATTATGAACGCCGACCGCAACCATCAAGTCAAGCGGTGATGTTTTGTTTGATGGATGTATCAGGTTCGATGGATCAAGCCACAAAAGATATTGCTAAACGTTTTTATATTTTGCTTTATCTCTTTTTAAACCGTACCTATAAAAATGTGGATGTTGTTTTTATTCGCCACCATACCCAAGCAAAAGAAGTGGATGAACACGAATTTTTCTATTCACAGGAAACTGGCGGCACCATTGTTTCAAGCGCACTACGTATGATGAATGATATTGTAAAAGACCGATATCGTCCTGAAGAGTGGAATATTTATGCGGCTCAAGCTTCTGATGGTGATAACTGGGCTGATGACTCACCCGGTTGTCGAGAGCTATTAGATAAGCATATATTGCCATTTTCACGTTATTACTCATACATAGAAATCACACGACGAGCACATCAAACATTATGGCGTGAGTATGAAGCGCTACATAACAGCCATGATAATTTTGCGATGCAAAACATACGGACTGTAGATGATATTTTCCCAGTATTTAGAGAGCTATTTAAAAAACAAGTAAGTTAATATTTGAAAGCTTACTAAACGATAGTCAGCGATATTGAAATAATATCGCTACTCTTTCTGGCCGGTATCACGCGCTTTAAGGGGATCTTAGTCATGAATACAAAGACAAAAACAAAAACACTCAGCGATGGACCGGATTGGACCTTTGACTTACTAGAACAATACCATGTCGAGATCAAGCGAGTTGCTGAGCACTATCGCCTAGATGCCTATCCAAACCAAATTGAGATCATTACTGCCGAACAAATGATGGATGCCTATTCAAGCATTGGTATGCCCATCAATTATCATCATTGGTCTTTTGGTAAACGTTTTATCGAAACCGAGCGAGGCTATAAGCATGGGCAAATGGGACTCGCTTATGAGATCGTTATCAATTCGAACCCTTGCATCGCTTACCTAATGGAAGAAAACACCATCACAATGCAAGCCTTAGTAATGGCACATGCCTGCTATGGTCATAATTCATTTTTTAAAGGTAATTACCTGTTTAAAACATGGACTGATGCAAGTTCAATCATCGATTATCTTCTCTTTGCTCGAAAGTACATTACTGAATGTGAGGAGAAATACGGCGTCAATGACGTCGAAAAGCTCATTGATTCCTGCCATGCATTAATGAACTACGGTGTGGATCGTTACAAACGCCCACAAAAAATTTCATTAGTCGAAGAAAAGGCGCGTCAAAAAGCCCGTGAAGATTACCTTCAATCACAAGTTAATTCGCTATGGCGCACCATTCCTGTTCAAGCCGAAAAAGAAACCGTGATTGAAGAAACACGATTTCCTTCTGAGCCACAGGAAAATATTCTCTATTTCTTCGAAAAGCACGCTCCGTTGCTTGAACCTTGGCAACGTGAATTAGTCCGGATAGTACGTAAGATAAGCCAATATTTTTATCCTCAAAAACAAACTCAGGTTATGAATGAAGGCTGGGCGACATTTTGGCACTACACGATTCTTAATCACCTCTACGATGAAGGCTTGGTGACTGAGCGTTTCATTATGGAATTTCTCCATAGTCACACTAATGTTGTTGCCCAGCCTGAATATAACAGCCCCTATTACAGTGGTATAAACCCTTATGCTTTAGGGTTTGCTATGTTTCAAGATATACGTCGAATATGTGAAAATCCTACAGAAGAGGATAAGCATTGGTTTCCTGATATAGCAGGATCTAATTGGCTTGATACCCTACATTTTGCGATGGAAAATTTTAAAGACGAAAGTTTTATTAGCCAGTTTCTTTCACCTAAAGTTATGCGAGATTTTAAACTGTTTGCAGTAAATGATGATGATCGTCATAACTATGTTGAAGTGAGCGCTATACATAATGAAGAAGGTTATCGTGCGATAAGAGAAAAACTCTCTTCACAATATAACCTCAGTAATAATGAACCCAATATTCAAGTCTGGGATGTTGCTTTGCGCGGTGATCGCTCATTAACACTACGCTATATTCCCCATAATCGGATCCCACTTGGTGATAGCCATAAAGAAGTAATTAAACATCTTCATCGACTTTGGGGATTTGATGTTACATTAGAAGAAGAATTACCGGACGGACGTACCCAAATCATTGCGACTTGTCCAATTAAGACACAATATAATACTGAGATTTAAATTTTCTATCTCTCGTTAAAAACAACGCCACTGAAATCTTTAATTTCAGTGGCGTTTTATTTATTAGAGTAAATTAGTAATTAAAACTTATAGGTTGCGCCTAAGTACCAAGAGCCAACAGACATATCATAATCTTTATTCGTCGCTTCAAGTGTATAGAAGTCTGCTTCATAAGCTGTTCGAATACCTAAACCTGGAGCTTGTTTAATTTGATACTCGAAACCCGCACCTAAACGAATTAAACCACCATCATCTTTAAATCCAGGCTCTTTAACAGAGATTTGACCTAAACCAACAAGAGCAAAAGGGCGTAAACCATTATCAAAGGTATAACCCAAGTTTGCAGCTAGGCTGAAAGATTGATGCTCTGTTTTACCAGTGAACTTGTGACCTTTTACTTCTAATGTATTTTTAATATCACCATAGGTCGTGTATTGCGCTTCTAAAGCAACTACGCGGTTAAACTGATAACCCGTAATTAGTTTATAACTTTCACCATCAGCTTTATTTGAATAACTAATTTCGTGGTTATTTTCAAAACTGTTTGTAAGTGATTTATCATAATGAAAATCAGTAGTACCCACACCAGCACCAATATAAAAACCATTATATTTATTAGATGGGTTTTCAGATGCTGAAGCATAAGATGAAGTTAGTGTGCCAATAAGTGTCACTAATAATAATTTTTCCATATTTTTACGTTTTAAACTGCTTTACAAAAGAGGTGCCCAGCTTAGTAAATCATGTATAAAAAAAACAAACGAAAACCAAACCTTAACTACACTAAAAATAAATCAACATAAAAAACAAACAAAATCATAATGATACATTTAAATTGGTTACTGCTTGTCGGTATAACAAACCATATCAAACGCTTCATTTTTGCTATCAGTGAAAAAATACAATCTATTATCTATTCTCTTATAGCGATAATAGATGCTGTAGCCTTCATAATCTTTATAGGCTCTATTTAAATTAGGATCATCATGTTCTTTTAAAATTCTAACACGATTAAAATTCAAGGTTAAATGTTCTCTCGTTTGTATATAGTCGCCTTCATAATAAAGCTCCATCAGCTTATACTCATCATCCCCTTCCTGAGCTTGTATAAATTCATTAATCAAAAAGCTTCTTTTAGAGCTAAATGTTAAGATCATACTTTCAGATATATGACTATATTTAGTATAAGATTTTGATATAAACCCCGACTTTATTTGGTCGCATACCCATGTCGTTGACACTAAATTATCTTTATTTGTAAATAAGTAACAAAGACCTAATATAAGGAGAAAAACAACGACCATTAATACTGCATTAATATACTTCAACATACTACTTTTTTACTCTTCAAATAGTCATTTAACTGTTTAGAAAATCTACCATTAATAAATTTTGACATTCTAAAATTAAATGTTCTACCATCTGATGTAATTATAAACACTACGACTGCCGTATTGTTCGCTATTCTCGTATTATAATAAAATTGTATAAAAACCTTAGAGTCACATATTGATGAAACACCTTTCTTTATATCTTTAATAAAGAAAACTTTATCAACCTTATATTTATCGATATTATTGAAATATATATTATTACTACCAATACTGAGTTCATTACTATAATTTTTAGTATCAATAAAATACGGTAATGAATGTATTTTATTATTTGTATAAATAAATATGCTTACTAACACAACAGTCAGAAAAAGTAGCAAATAAAAAAAACGTTTATGAGCATAGAATGACAGTTTTATTTCTTTAATCTTATCATCACCTTTCTCGATAGCATCATCCTCTGAAACTGGTTCAGGTGTAATATCGCAACTTTCTTGGTGGCATTGAGTTATAAAACTTTTTTTTATTTCAAGTAAATACCCTGATTTACTGACGGTTGTGATCGTAATCATCTCTAAAGCATGATTGGCTAATACTTTTCTAAGTTTAGAAATCACATTTGTTAAGGCCTGCTCAGATACAATCGTATCTCCCCAACACTGAGATAATAAAAACTCTTTTTCTACACATTTTCCTTGGTGCGCCAGTAAAAGTAAAAATACATCACTCACACGAGGCGTAAAATACTCTGTCTGTCCATTGTCATGAGTAAGAGTTCGTGTGGAACTGTCGTAGGTTACGGAACCAATTCGGTACACTTCACTGCTTGCCATACTGACCATTTTATTAACATAATTAATCCTTAATTATTAGTTATGCTAACTATACAATCAACTTACAATCGAGTTATTCACCTTCAAGCATTCCTATTTACATCAAGATGCTGATTTAAACAGCAGAAATACAGGCATAAAAAAACCAAGTGCTTAACACTTGGTCTAATATTCGCCGCAGTAATTTTAAATTATTGCTCTTCTTCGTACATATATTTTGAAATTTCAACACGGTGACTATACCAGATCGCACCACTTTCACGTCCATATAAACGAATACGATCAGCAACTAGCTCTGGTTTATTTTCATCACAGTATGATTTCATGTCGCGGTAGAAGTTTAATGCTAATTCACATGCTTCTGGCTTCATAAAATAATAACCACCAACACGCGTATAAATTTTACGTAAGCCATTAATAGTTAAAACATAAAGTGTATTACCAGACTTACCCGCCATACCTTGGAATAGACGATAATCATAATAGTTGAACGCACGAGCTAAACAAATTTCTTCACAAAGCTGTGGATCATCTTTGCCGTATTTATCTACGATTTTTTTAACTTCTTGAATAAGATCAATACGATCATCGCTGTTTTCAATAAACTCAGCAAAGCTTGATGCTTTTCGAAGTCTTTCAACTGAGTCAATGACATGCTGAATTAGAAGACTTGATTCTTCTGCATTACCTCTTACAGCATAACGCATAAATACGCTACTAATGTCAGTTCGAGCAGCAAGAAGATCGGTTAATACTCGTTGAACATCCTGCCCATCTAGTGTCACTAAGGTATCAAGGATATTTAAACCTGAAGTATCCATGTAGTTATTAACACGTGTTGGCTTACCATGTTGGATGGTTAACCATCCATCACGTGCTAAACGCTGCAATACTTCACGTAATGTTGTTCGAGTTACGCCAATTAACTCTGAAAGTTCACGCTCAGCAGGAAGAATCGACCCCTGAGGAAAGTGATTATTCCAAATGCTTTCAATAATATATTTCTCAGCAAATGTCGCTGGGCTATCTGCCTTAATGACCATCTAAGTAAAATCCAGTTCGCTTCATGCACTTTTATAATTGCACTCATCATACCACTAGTTTCTTATTAGAAGAAACCTCACTATTAACTCTGACATGAACATGAAAGAGAAGTATAAAAATACAACGATATTGTTAAACTGATCACTAAAAAAAAGGGAATTTGAATGCATCTAACAATTCCAGTCATATTTTCTGTATACTGTGCGGTTTATAACACTGACATATTCAACTCCCATTTCAAGATGAAAATGTAACGAAATAATTGCATTATTGTTTAACTTATTGACTAATATCTCTTAAACGGTAGAGTTATATAAAGATGAACTGGGAGCGAATGGAAGCTGCTGCCTAAGAAAGTTAAAACATCCGAGAACCATATTCTTGTTTAACTTTGATACCTCAATCTCGACCATTAATCTTTTGCAAGAAGCGACTGATTACCCTGCTGATTGATCAATCAAGGCATTTAGCCAACATCAGATCCATACTATTTTGCGCTAATAATAAAGAGATCCAACACATGGCTATATCGCTAGGGAATGCCTTTATCAAAAATTTTTTGGGTAAGGCACCTGACTGGTACAAAATTGCAATCATTACTTTTTTGATCATTAACCCTATTGTCTTTTTTCTTATTGATCCGTTTGTTGCTGGCTGGTTGTTAGTAATTGAATTCATCTTTACTCTTGCAATGGCATTAAAGTGTTACCCATTACAACCTGGTGGGTTATTGGCAATAGAAGCTGTTGCTATTGGAATGACAAGCCCAGATCAAGTAAAACATGAACTTGTTGCAAATATTGAAGTTTTACTCTTACTGGTCTTTATGGTCGCGGGTATCTACTTCATGAAACAGCTTTTGTTGTTCATGTTTACTAAAATATTAATCGGCATCCGCTCTAAAATTTTACTTTCTCTCGCTTTTTGTGTGATGGCCGCTTTTCTTTCCGCTTTCCTTGATGCTCTAACCGTTATTGCGGTTGTTATCAGTGTAACGGTAGGTTTCTACAGCATTTATCATAAGGTTGCTTCAGGGCAAGATCCTCATTCTAATCATGATCATACCAATGATAATCACGTTCCAGAGCTCAGCCGCGATGACTTAGAAAACTACCGCGCTTTCCTACGTAGTTTGCTAATGCATGCTGGTGTAGGTACCGCGCTAGGTGGCGTAATGACAATGGTGGGTGAACCACAAAACTTAATTATTGCCGATCAAGCCGGATGGGATTTTGGTGAGTTTATTATTCGTATGGCGCCCGTTACTGTCCCTGTCTTTTTCTGTGGCTTGTTAACCTGTGCACTGGTTGAGAAATTTAAAATTTGTGGCTATGGTGCTGAATTACCTGAAAATGTTCGCCAAATCTTAGTCGACTTTGATAATGAAGAACGTAAATCACGTACTAACCTTGACTACGCGAAATTGATTATTCAAGCGGCAATAGCAGTATGGTTAATTATCGGCCTTGCAATGCACTTGGCTGCGGTGGGTTTAATCGGTTTAACCGTTATTATTTTGGCAACATCGTTTACTGGGATCACCGAAGAGCACGCTTTGGGTAAAGCATTTGAAGAAGCACTGCCCTTTACCGCACTACTTGCTGTGTTCTTCTCTGTCGTTGCAGTCATCATTGATCAACAGCTATTCGCACCTATTATTCATTGGGTGTTAAGCCTTGAAGGTAGTTCACAGCTTACTATGTTCTACATTGCGAATGGCTTGCTATCGATGGTTTCAGACAATGTATTCGTTGGTACGGTATATATTAACGAAGTAAAAACCGCGCTAACAAACGGTGTTATTAACCGTAGTCAGTTTGATATGTTAGCCGTTGCTATCAATACAGGTACTAACTTACCATCAGTAGCAACGCCAAATGGTCAAGCGGCATTCCTGTTTGCTTTAACCTCTGCTATTGCACCACTTATCCGTCTTTCTTACGGTCGTATGGTATACATGGCGTTACCTTACACTATTGTTCTTGCATCCGTAGGTTTAGCCGGCATTGAGCTAATGCTAGTTCCTATGACAGATTGGTTCTATACCATGGGCTGGATCACTGATGCATCATCAGCCGCCGCAACAATACCTGCACTTGCTCACTAATTCACAATAGCGAAATTGACAGATGATTTACTTCTCTATAAAGCTATGATTGAATATTGGTGTTAGATTAGTGTCATAACGTATATGAAAACCCTGATAGTTCAGGGTTTTCTTTTATCTTAATTAGTACGTAGAGTATCGATGATGCAATACCTCAATACCTTTTCAAAATCACGTTTAGCATGGCTGCTACTACTTCTTTCTATTGTTACCTTTGAAGGTTGTGCCCTATTCTTTCAACATGTAATGAACCTTGCACCGTGTGTGATGTGTGTTTATGAACGTGTCGCGATGATGGGGATCGGTTTTGCCGCTCTTGTTGGTCTTCTCGCCCCTCAAAATGCCTTTTTCCGTTGGATTGGTTTAGCCGGTTGGGGATATTGTGCATACCGTGGTGTTGTATTGGCCTATCAACATGTGGGTTTTCAGTTAAACCCATCACCATTTACAACCTGTGATTTATTCGTCCGATTTCCAAGCTGGGCGCCAATAAATCATTGGGCTCCTTGGATGTTTGAAGCATACGGTGATTGTGCAAAAATTGTTTGGCATTTCTTAACACTTACGATGCCACAATGGTTGGTTGTTATTTTTGCTGGAAACCTCATTGTTTGGGCTGTCATGGTTATCGCGCAGTTCTTCGGTAAGAAATCAGCTTAAGTTCGAAGCGAATAAATAAGACAGAAAAAGCGAAGACTAACAATTTAGGCTTCGCTTTTTTGTTAGTCGTTACTTCGTTAATACATGTTGTTCTAAGGCGGTTAGAATAGGGTAATCAGCAGGACATAATGGATAACGTTTAAATTCGTTTAAACTCACCCATACCATTGCTTGATGCGTATTTAATACAATATCGCCTTCACACCATCGAGTTAAATAACCTTTTAATTCAATGATTTTATCACCGTAATCAAACACGCTATCAGCCAACCATTGTTGTGTTTTAGTCGTGATCGCTAACTCTTCCATAAGCTCACGCTCTAATGCGTACTCTGGTAATTCCCCCACTTCAACCTTACCGCCAGGAAATTCCCATAAACCACCTTGGCTCGCATTATCTAATCGCTGAGCAAGTAGGTACTTACCTTCTTTCTCAATAACTCCCGCAACAACAACGGTTGTTTTAAGCTTTTGCATTAATGTGATTTACCGCAGCACTGTTTGAATTTCTTACCACTATCACATGGGCAAGGATCATTACGACCAATATTTTTATAAGGGTTAATCGCTTGTGCTCCTGCGCCAATTTGAAGTTGATCCGCAGCCATCATTACTTCAGTTAGCATCAATGGTAGTTGCGAATAAAGCTCACTTGGTGCAGGCATTCCTGTTACGCCCGCTTGCTCCATTTGTTCCAGAGTACCTGCTTCATCAACACATAAC
Organism: Photobacterium sp. GB-36; assembly: GCF_003026135.1. NCBI lineage: Bacteria > Pseudomonadati > Pseudomonadota > Gammaproteobacteria > Vibrionales > Vibrionaceae > Photobacterium > Photobacterium sp. GB-36. Next base: position 27,151 of record NZ_PYNY01000014.1, read on the forward strand.
ATTAGCGTTGTCAGTAATGCTGATAACATACGCATTGTGCCATCTGAAATCGACATCTCTTCCCAGTTTGGTTCAATGTAATACCAAACAGCTAAAAAGCCTTGAGCAAACTGTGAAAGTGCCTCATTTGTATCACCACTTTCTTGCCATTTAAGCTCTACCGGTAATTGGTATTCACCCGCTTTTACTGTGCGATACTGCATTTCAAAGTGGTTTAATACGGCAACTTTATCGGTTTCTGAAAGCGCTATATCATTATATTCTGTGGCAACACCAGTTAATAACACAGGTAACCAAATCTCTGGCTCCATAGGTTTCGGGTTTGCATTTGCAGCAAATAACGCGCCTTCAATAAAAGGAGCAGACATGCCATCCCAGCCAGTTGGGAGTGTCATTAATGTATTCATGATAATTTCCAATAAAAGTTTCTATCGCCATTATACCTGAACTCATCCTTTAACTTCATATCATCACTTATTGAGTAGAATAAATCGCAATATTGATTGTTTCTGATAACAATGTAAGTCGTGCTGATTAAAAATTTATTATGTTAATTACTTGATATTTGATGCAGTTCAGCGAAATTAAACATATATTCTGTTTAATTACAGATAAATGTCATCATTTATAATCTATGCGATGGGAATAGCCATGGATAATCACGATTTAAATGCAATCATTGCTGGCGCGAGTGGTTTAGTTGGAGATGAACTCTTACACCAGTTACTTGCCAATAAAAAATTTAAACATATTTATGCTCTATCTCGTCGTGAATTACCGTTTCACAGCAGTAAATTACACCAAATCATTGATCCGCTCCTTCGAATAAATAACTGGGAGCACGAAACGCCTCAGCCGCAATATGGCTTCATTTGTTTAGGTACGACAAAACGTAAGGCGGGCAGTAAATCGGCACTTGCAGCAGTTGATCTCGATTTGGTAAAAGATGTCGCCACCACAATGAAAAACCTAGGCGTTAGACACATTATTGTCGTATCCAGTCTTGGTGCATCGAGCCGCTCTCCTTCCCACTACTTACGCTGCAAAGGAAAAATGGAGCAAGCAATCACTAATATGGGATTTGAACACTGTATTTTTATTCGACCAGGCCCTTTAAAAGGTGAGCGCAGTGAAATGCGTACTGACGAGCAATTATTACAACACGTGTTTGATGTGATCAATCCATTGGTTGTCGGTCCCCTAAAGCATTTCTCCCCAATACCTGCGGAGTGCGTGGCACGTAGCATGGTGAAAATGGCGCTATCTTGTCAACAACATCAACTTGATCAAAAAACCATTGTTTCGGGTCATCAACTCCGCACTATTTAAAATCAATGGTGACAAATTAACCCTCTCGCACTAGAATCTTGCCCCTTATATGTAATTACCGAGCAGAGCTATAACCACTATGCGAGTTATTTTAGGCCCGATGGAAGGCGTCTTAGACCATTTAATGCGTGAGATGCTGACTGAAATTAATGACTACGATCTTTGTGTCACTGAATTTGTCCGTGTCATTGATAGCCTATTGCCTAGCAGTGTTTTCTATCGTCTATGTCCCGAGTTACGTCAAAGTGGAAAAACACGCTCAGGTACCCCTGTGCGGGTACAAATTTTAGGACAAGATCCTAACTGGATGGCTGAAAATGCGCAGCGTGCATGTTCACTAGGCTCTGCAGGTGTTGATATTAACTTTGGTTGTCCAGCAAAAGCGGTCAATAAAAGTCGTGGTGGTGCTGTTTTGCTAAAAGAGCCAGAGCGTATTTATCAAATAGTTAAAGCTTGTCGCGCTGCTGTCAATCCCGTTAAGCCTTTAACGGCAAAAGTACGTTTAGGCTGGGATGATCCTGCCCAATGTTTTGAAATTGCAGATGCTATTGCCCAAGCAGGTGCCGATGAAATGGTGGTCCATGCGCGTACTAAAGAAGATGGTTACCGTGCAGAGACGATTAAATGGGATTATATTAAGCAGCTTAAACAAAGTGCCACTATCCCAATTATTGCTAATGGCGAAGTCTGGAATTATCAGGATGGTCAAGCATGCCTATCTGCCACCAATACAGATGCATTAATGGTCTGTCGCGGCGCGCTTAATTTGCCGAATTTAGGTAATGTCGTAAAACATAACCATGCGCATATGAGTTGGGAAGAAGTACTCGACTTACTTTTAGTTTACTCTCAATTTGAGATCAAAGGTGATAAAGGGCTTTACTACCCTAACCGAGTAAAGCAATGGTTCTCTTACCTGCGTCATGAGTACCCTCAAGCCAAACTATTATTCACCGACATCCGTGCCTTAAATAAAGCTACCCCCATCATCGAAGTGCTTCAGCGCGCGCAGCAGTAGTAGCATCAATGGACAGCCCAACCTAATTAGGCTGTCTTCTTTTACCTTCCACCATCATTGAATACTCCCCATTCTTCACACTTGTGCATAAATGGCAGGCCATGCCGTTCAACCTGACGGTTTTACACATCGCACCTCTGCACAACGTATTAAATGGTTTAAGAAAAGGCTACAAACTGACGATCCTCGTCAATGCAATTCCTTTAACACGTTGTAATCACTTCCTCACTAATCAGCCTAATTAGCATACTTATTTATTAGACTATATTTTATTTCAGCTATCTCTCACTTCTTATAAAAATCACTTTGCTCTCAACCGTGTATTTTGTATATATCTCGCTGTATTAGGACTCTTTCAAGTTACGTTTTAGCGTTTATCAGCACTAAAACCATTTCTTATCAGTATGGATTTTTATGAACAAACATTTAATTATGGCTGCACTGTGTTGCTATTCATCTTTCAGTTTTGCTGGGTTTGATGTTATTACACTTGGCGCTAAAGGTGGGATCCAAGACGGCAACCTGACCGCATTTATGCTGAAATCAAACACTGACAACAATTACATAACCTTAGATGCTGGTAGCATTGTCAATGGGCTTATCGCTGCGACCAATAAAGATGCATTCAATGACATGATGGCACCGATATCCAGCTCTTACACCCAAGAAGGTTATATCCTAACCCAGAAAATTCAGGGCTACTTTATTAGTCATGCCCACCTTGATCATATTGCAGGACTTATTATTGCTTCGCCAGATGACAGCAATAAACCTATTTATGCCCTTCCGTCTGTTCATCAAACTATCAGCCAAGATTATTTTAATTGGAAGGCATGGCCTAATTTTACGAGCCAAGGTGAAGGCTTTAAACTCGGCAAATATGAGTTAGCACCACTGACTATCAACCAGTGGTTACCCGTTGCCAATACCGAATTAAAAGTAAAAGCCTTTCCATTAAGTCATTCAGGCGCAGAATCTACCGCATTCTTATTTAAAAATGTCGCCAACGAAGTGGTCATTTATTTAGGGGATACTGGTCCTGACGCGGTCGAAAAAAGCACGGCGTTAGATACTATTTGGCAACAGATTGCACCGTATATTCAGCAAAAGAAACTAAAAGGGATCTTCATTGAGACTTCTTTTAGCAATAGCACACCAGATAAATTACTATTTGGTCACTTAACACCAAAATGGTTACTCGCAGAATTAGATTCATTGGCAAGCTATGTTGGTGGTGAACAACCATTAAAAGATCTTAATGTGATCATCACACACATTAAACACAGCTTAAAGAAAGGCACGAATCCACAAACCGTTATCGAACAAGAACTCAATGCAGATAATAAACTAGGCGTTAATTTTATTTTCACTGAGCAAGGCGATAGAACACTGCTTTAAATGATTATAAAAATAAACAAAAAAGGCTCGTTATCTAACGAGCCTTTAATATATATCTTTAAAATCAACGACGTAAGGGGTGGTTTGTGATGTGATCTTCCCAATCAATCACATCAATTTCGTACACAATCTTGTCGCGTACCGATTCGTTGGCTTTATGCATCGCTTCTTTTGAACCAGTGAGCAGTGGATGCCACTCAGGTAATGGTTTTCCTTCTGCTAATAAACGGTATGCACACGTTTCAGGAAGCCAAACAAACTCATCAATACGATCACGAGTCAACTTTAGGCATTCTTCTCCGGATTCAAAACGATTAGGATAATCTTTACAAGAACATGTTTTATTATCTAATAAACTGCATGCCACATTGGTGTAATAGATATCATCTGTATCATCATCAATAAGCTTATGCAGACAGCACTTACCACAACCGTCACAAAGTGATTCCCACTCCTGATCGGTCATTGTTGCTAAGTCTTTTTCTTGCCAAAAATGCGTCATGATACCTACACCGAATTCACGTTACGCGCTTTATAACAGCGCTAAATTACCATTTACTATTTTATTATAGCGCGGTGTTTATAGCGATCCTGACGGTAAACTGCAAATTTAAATTACCTATTAATCAACAACAGCATCGAAATGAGAGCTATTATTATTTATAGAAATAAAGTAAATATATCGCTGAAATAGTTCTTTAATTTTGATCTTATGAATAAGGAGTGGTAATTTGCGCAGCCAATTTAAACAATGAAGAGAGTGATTGATGGAATGTCGTCTTGGCTGTGGTGCCTGCTGTATAGCTCCAAGTATCTCATCAAGCATACCAGGAATGCCCAACGGCAAGCCTGCAGGTGTCCCTTGCGTTCAACTCAATGAGCAAAATTTATGTAAACTTTTTGGCAAAGCTGAACGCCCTGCTGTATGCCACCACTTTAAAGCTTGCCCTGATATTTGTGGAAAAACCAATGAGCAAGCTTTAACGATAATTACAGAATTAGAGCAAATGACTTGATCAATGCTCACTATCTTGCGACGGCGTTATTCTGTCGTTTTCCCCGTCAGAATACGTAACGCAATTTTTGCGCTTTCCGCCACCTGATGACCAGTATGTGTTAAATAACCACCATCCAGTTGAGTAACCAATCCTTTCGCATATAAACGTTGAGCAGCTGAAACCAATGCTGGATTTGCATCACTATGAACTTTTACCCCTTCCATGTTGCTATGAATAGGGAATTTCACTAATAGATTCATTTCTTCAACAATATCTTGAGTGTATGGCATAACGACCTCTTATTAGTCTCTATTTAGATCTCAATGTCTAACGACTGACCTATTTAATATCATGAGTTAATACTAGCGGTTACTGGTGATAAAACTAGGTGCCAAGATCAACATCTTACGATCTTTATATCAGTGAAATGCGATCGCGCTCATAATTTTAGAACTCTTTTTTCGGATGTTTACAATTGTACAAAAAACGCCCTAACCTGTTGAGAGATATAAAAAAGCCGCTAATAAAAGCGGCTTTTAAATTAAGCTTGAATACCGACAATTAACCATGGTGCATTTGGCGTTTTTAAATCTCGCTCTAAATGCCATACATCATTAATATCTTCTTCAATCCCTTCTTGGGTATCTTTATAACGACCAGAGAACTTAATACTTAGCTGTGCTGAATTTGCGTCATAGTCTGCACGTACAAGTTCAGCATCAATGTACATCACTTCGGTGTGTTGCTCACCTGAAAGTTTAGCACGTTCAGCTTGTAAATCAGCAAATAACGCAGGTGATACGTACTCTTTGATTTTCGCTAATTCGTTATGATTCCATGCACCTTGAATAATGCGATAGTGATCGCGAGAACCACTTAAAAATGCATTCATATTAAAGTTAGGCGGCAAATTAAATGGCACATCACTATCGGTTGACTCAAAACCACCATTTTGTGGTTGAGATTGCGAACCTGTCGCTTGACGATATTGCTGTTGTGCTTGTTGTGGCTGCTGTCGAGGAGAGTTTCCTGCATAAGATTCACGATGCCCCATCGGAGTGCCTTTATTTGCACGCATTGCTTTAAATAATTTAAACAATACAAATGCAATCACACCGATAATGAGAATATCCATAAACTGGATACCATCAAATGAACCACCAAAGAAAGCAGCGAGTAAGCCACCTGCAAGTAAGCCACCTAATAGACCGCCCATTAAGCCTTTCTTGCTCGATGACGCAGGTGAGTTTTGTTTACGAATAGTATCTGTTTGTTGTGGCTGTTGTTTTTTCATTGGCGCAGTTTTAAAACTTTTACCAAACGACTTGCCACCACCGAATTTCTTTGCTTCAGCATGCGGTGCCGACAATGCGACCACAAACACTAAAGCAAATACGGTAAAAAAGCGTTTCATCATTGTTGAAGTACCTTATCCATGTCCTGTATGCATCGTAGCCATATAACGGAGAATGTCAATTCAAAGCCGTCGCGAAATTGTTACCATTTCTTAACATTTATCGGTGATAATCTCATCATTCTTAAATACAGCGCCTAAATATTTTTGTATACTGTTTTTTATTTAAACGACTTATAAAAATGTTCTTCTTTTTATGGCACTTTCCCCATCAAAAGTGGTCTTTTATAAGTAATCACACGTTAAGTCTTTGTTGTTTTTTATCTTACGATATTTTCAACACTAACATGGATATTTTTATGCAAGAGAATAACACTCACAGCAAAATCATTGGTTATCTACTCTGGATATTCGGCTTTACGGGCGCTCACCGCTTTTATTATGGCAAACCTGTAACAGGGACTATTTGGTTTTTAACCTTAGGTCTATGCGGTATTGGCTGGTTAATTGACTTGTTCTTAATTCCATCAATGAACAGAGAGTCTGACTTGCGTTTTGCTAGTGGTGAGATTGATTATAATATCGCTTGGCTACTGCTCACTTTTCTTGGCGTGTTTGGCGTCCACCGCATGTACATGGGTAAATGGATCACAGGGATACTTTATCTTTGTACCTTTGGGTTCTTCCTAATAGGTATTCTTATCGATTTTTGGACGTTAAACGATCAAGTATCTTTAGAAAATACCAAGAATAAAACTGTATAGCGTTTAGTATTGGTGATTTTTGTTGTGACAAGATATCATTTCCAATCTTTAGAAATAAATTGTCACAACTTGTTCTGGCATCGAATTCCTAACAACTATGGTTTCGATTAAATAACAATAACAATATTGAACACCGTTCTATAATTAATAACGTTAGTTTTTAAAATACGATAAGCAAACACATCAAAGAGTAATACCCATGGCAAGAAGAAATGACCATACTCGTGAAGAGTTGGTAAGCATGACACTGGAGCAGGTAAAAAACTTTCTCAATGAGCACCCTCACCATGAGCTAAGTTTACGTAAAGTCGCCGCTATGATTGGCTATGTTCCAAGTACATTAGTGAATGTATTCGGTAACTATAATTTACTGTTACTACACGCAGTTGCCCAAACACTTGATGAATTATCTCAAGAAGCACAGACGTGTTTAACAGGTGCAACCAATCCAGAGCAGGCACTTCGTAGTCTCGCATATTGTTATCTCGACTTTGCAATTGCTCATCCATACCGCTGGCAGTTAATCTTCCAACACACCATGAATGGTGAAGATTTACCAGAATGGCAATCAGATCGAATCAATAACATGACGGGCATGTTGGAATCATTGATTGGTCAAGTTAGCAGTAACATGTCTAAAGAAGAAGTACTGGAAACAAGCCGTGTTATTTGGGCTGGTGTTCACGGTATTACACTACTGACTGTTGATGATAAGCTATTTACCTCGACGCCTGTTGACGGCAAAGCACTTATTGATAACCTTTTAAATACTTATCTAAATAAGTGGAATTAGTAATAGAGATAGCGTAAATGACCACAAAGCCCCAATCGAGTCTTCTAACCAAACGGCGTTTCTTACCGTATTTTTTAACGCAGGCACTTGGGGCATTTAATGATAATGTTTACAAAAATATATTATTAATCCTGATCGCTTACGCTTCTGTTGATACCCTTCCACTGAGTGCTAATTTACTGATTAACATTGCCGCTGGGTTATTTATTTTACCTTTCTTTTTATTTTCAGCCTCTGCTGGTGTTATTGCCGATCAATACGATAAAGCAATGATCATGCGCCGAGTTAAACTCGCTGAAATTGTGATAATGAGCCTTGCTGCAATAGCCTTTTTCTATCACAGTTATTCCGCTCTTCTGGTGTTGCTCTTTTTGATGGGAACCCAATCGGCTTTCTTCGGGCCTGCAAAATATGCCTTACTTCCCCAGCACTTAAAATCAGAAGAGTTAATATCAGGTAACGCTTTGGTTGAAACAGGGACCTTTTTAGCTATTTTACTTGGCACATTGCTCGCAGGTTTTATTGCCGACAGCCATAACGCTCACTATATTGCTGCAGGAGCCGTGATCATTTTTGCGATATTAGGCTATCTCACATCTCTTGCTATTCCGAGCGCGCCACCTACAGTAAAGAAAACAATCTTTAAGTGGCAACCGATTAAACAAACTCGTTCAACCATGGCTATTGCACGACAAGATAAAACGATTTTCCAATGTATTATGGGGATTAGTTGGTTTTGGTTTTTAGGGGCTTGCTATCTCACCCAATTCCCTAATTATGCAAAAATCAGCCTCGGTGGTAATGCCGCTTCGGTCTCTTTCTTACTGATGCTATTTTCTATTGGTATTGCTATTGGCTCAATGTGTTGTGATCGCTTATCTCAACACCGTATAGACCCAGGAATAGTGCCTATTGGTAGTTTAGGGATCACGTTATTTGGTTCAGGTTTATATTTCCTCGCCCCAGCAACTACAGTGCAAACTCAGAGCCTAATGGCGTTTATGACGGCACCAAGCCTATGGCCAATCTTTGCGTCATTGCTTTTACTCGGTATTGCTGGCGGTATTTTTATTGTTCCGCTTTATGCCTTAATGCAGCAGCGCTCTAAAGAAGATGAACGTGCACAAATTATTGCAGCAAATAATATATGGAATGCTGTGTTTATGGTTGTCAGTGCTATTTCAGCCATTGTCTTCTTATCTGTTTTAAAGCTTTCCATTCCAGAGTTCTTCTTAATCTTAGCGGCGGTGAATTCATTAGTTGTTGTCTATATCTACTTCCAAGCCCCTGATTTTTTTTGGCGCTTTGTGGTTTGGATGATCACTCATACGATGTATCGTGTAAAAAAACAGAATTTGAATAATATTCCTGAACAAGGTGGTGTGTTACTTGTCTGTAATCATGTCAGCTACATGGATGCTTTATTGTTAGCAGGCAGCTGCCCACGCCCTATCCGCTTTTTGATGGACCGTGATATTTATAACCTGCCATTGGTCAAATCCTTCTGTAAAGCATGTAAGGCAATTCCTGTCGATGCGAATGACCGTACATCTATTCGTAATGCTTTTTCAAAAGTGTCAGAACATTTGGATAATGGCGATATTGTTTGTGTTTTTCCAGAAGGACAGCTCACCTTTGATGGCGAAATAGCCCCGTTTATGCGTGGCATTGATTTAATCATTAAACGTTCGAATGTCACGGTGATCCCTGTGGCACTGCAGGGGCTATGGGGAAGTTATTTTAGTCGAGAGGGTGGCGTTGCTTTATTAAAATGGCCAAAACGTTTCTGGTCACAAGTCACTATCGTCGCTGGGGAGTGTCTATCTTCCCAAGAGGCAAATAGCCAATTGTTATATCAACAAGTAACGCAATTACGGGGCGATAGAAAATAGTGCTCTTCTTTGTTAGGTTCTAACTAACAAATAGATTAAAAAGGCGAAGCTATATTAGCTTCGCCTTTTTATTATTGCTTAGATAACCAGTCGGCTAATTTCGTCCGAGAGAGTTTAATCCCTTGATAAATATCGCCATCAGGTAAAGCAAGATAACGAACTGGGCGCTTAAACGCAGCCACTTTATCTGTCATATAAGTCATCACATGATCAATAAATACCGCATCCATCGGGCAAGTTGTTTTCACAATAGCAACCGGTCGTTGACCAAAGTCATAATCATCAATGGGTAAAACAACAGCTTGCTCTATCTCTGAATACTGTAACAGTACCGCTTCAATATCTTCTGGTTGAACATTCTCTCCACCAGAAATAAACATGTTATCTGCGCGACCATGAATAAATAGCTCATCATCATGCCACTCACCCATGTCTTTAGTTGCAAACCATTCCCCGTCGTAACCATGGTTATCTAAAATAGAAAAAATAGTATGGTTGCGGTAATACCCCAAGCACAAGGTTTTGCCTCGAACTAAGATCTCACCATCACGTAAAAGTAATTCTCTATTCGGTAATACGTTACCGACACCACTACTCTCATTCGCTTGTTTAGCCGATATTGTTGATGCCATTTCCGTCATACCGTAACCACACCAACAGCTAATACCAGCACTGTGCGCTTTATTAGTGAGAGTAACTGGGATATGTGCACCACCTAATAACACCTGTTTTAGCATCATTGATGATGGTGCTGCCGTATTCTCAATACTCTCGAGCAGACGTTGTAATTGCGTTGGTACTAATGATGCGTGAGTCACCCAATGCAATGCTTGTTGCTGCTGTGCCTTATCGACAATAACTAAACATGCTCCGCGATATAACCAGCGCCATACAATCGCTAAACCCGAAATGTGGAATAACGGTAATGACAATAACCAACTATCCTCTGCTGTGAATGTCATTTGACTCAGCAAGCCAGAAGCACTGGCTAAATGTGACTCGGCATTATGAACCACTGCCTTGGGTACACCCGATGAACCTGATGTTAAAGTCAGTGTCATTGGACGATGCTCTTGCCATGTCACAGGTACCATCCGTGCAACAGTGGGGAATTGCAGAACAATATTTTGCCCAGTTAGCGCTGTTATATCGTGTTCACTATCCGACCAAATATAGTCATTATCGAGTACCACTAACTGTTGCTGCAATTCAGTAGAAGACAACTTCGGGTTAAGCCCTACATAGCGTGCCCCCACTCGAAAAATTGCAAGCATCAGCCATAATACTTGGATCGAATTATCAGCGATGACGGCCACAAGTTGATCACGCTTAACGCCCTGCTCGACTAACCCTTGTGCGTAATCATCAACGTTTGAAGAGACATCTGCCCAGGTGTACGTTTGTGCATCACGCGTTTTATCACCTAAAGAGATGGCTATATCTGATGGGCGTTCTGCAGCCCATTGCTGCCAAGGCCATGTTAGAAAATCGTGTTTTATTTCTGCCATACTAGGTCTAATTCTGCTAAAGAAATCATTGGAAGTTCACTATCCGGCCAAGGTGTCACCAATTGTGCTTTAAACAACTGCATGGTATCTAGACCAGGGATAACATTGGGTGTCTGCCACTGGGCGAAACGTGCTAACTGATTTAATCCTAGGCTTGATTCCAAACTTGAACTAATCACTGCCGTTAACCCTGCCGCTTGAGCTTGTTCCACCAGCTCGATACAACGGGCTAAGCTACCAGTTAGTGTGGGCTTGATAATAATTGCCGCAACACCTGGTTGTGCTTTTACTTCAAAATGAGGCTCGCGGACAGTTTCATCCCAGGCAATATTAATACCTGTTTGCTCTGCAAAAATCAGGCTATCTTGAGGATCAATACAAGGCTCTTCTAAAAACGCGATCCCTTGCCGATTTTCAGGCTTCACATATTTAGCAAACTGCTGTGCTTTAAGCGGTGTCCATCTACGGTTAGCATCTAAACGTAACTGAACCTCAGGGATCGCTTCAATAAACATATTAGCAACAATACCATCACGCACCGCTTCATACATACCGACTTTAATTTTAGCGACTTTATCACCATTTTCGGTATTTAAACGTTCAATCAACTCGTCAGGATCACCGGAGCATAATGGCGCTACCGCATAGTTTGCAGTAAGAGGTAATTCGCCCGCTAACTCTGCCATTGCACAACTAAAACCAAAGGCAACAGAGGGATAAGCATCGTTGATATGGATATCTTTCCCTTCAAGCCAATGTTCAACTAGTTGTTTTGTTTGATCTAACGCTTGCTCTAGCGTTTCATTGCTAAACTCAGGCAGTGGCGCAATTTCACCTACACCAACTTTGTCACCTTGAGTAAGTTCGACAACCAAACCTTCACGTGTTACTAAACGTTGATCACGTAAAATAACACCAGAATCCATCGGTAACTGATATCGATATAACTTAACGCTGCGCATTCTTGATAACCTTTAATTAATACCAGAGCATAAAACACGCTAAACCTTAGTCTAACGGCATATTAAATCACTTTAATTACAATGGCTCGTTACAACTTTTGAATAAAAGCAGATAAGGCAGATGTAAATGCATGTGGTTGTTCTACATGAATATTATGCCCAGCATCAGGGATCACTTCTACGCTTAGCTCTGATTGCATAGCGATCTGACGAAATTTCGCATCATATTCACCACAAACATAACGAACGGGTAATTTTAAGTTTTGTAGCGGTGTGAGTAATAATGGTTGTTTAGATAATGACGTTGCTAGCAACATATTCGCGACACCTTGGCCAAGGTTATCACTACGTTTAGCGACTAAGCTTTGTCTTTGGTCATGGTTCAGTGATGAAAAAACAGTTTGTTGATACCAATCATTCAGCACTGAAATTAGAGATTGTTGAGAAAAACGTGCAGCCCATGTTTTATCACTATCAAGACGCGCCGCACGGTCTAAAAGCGGTAATCCAAAGTGCCCACCCTCTAAAAAGATACCTTGCAACCTTGGCCCACGCTTCGTGGTATCCTCATTTGATAATTGCGTTGCCAGATACATAGCAAGTCGCGCACCTAACGAATACCCCACCAAAACGAAACGTTGAATACCACGGTGTTCCAACGTTTTGAGTATCGCCTGATAACTCTGTTTAAAGCCAATATCAGAATCATCTAGTGGCATAGATACTGACGCACTAAAGCCATGCCCAGGCAGATCGATAGTTACACAACAATAGTGATGCATTAGTGCTGAAGTAATTAATCGCCAGTCCCGCCCTGAGCCTAATAGCCCATGAAGAAAAACAATCACGGGTTGGCCTGCTTGCGGGCGTTTTCCAAATACTTCAGAGTAAAGACGCACGTTTTACCTCAGAAAAGATCTCTTTTAACATCTGCCCAGCTTCTCCAGCAGGCGTTTTAATTTCGATGATCGTTGTCTGGTTAACTTGTTGTGCATTCACTACCGCAGTTTGGGCTTCAGCAACTGTTGTTGGGCTTTGATAGTTAAATCCAAACATGGCAGCTGCATGGCTAAATTCAAAACCATGAGGCATACGATAAAAATCATCTTTTTGCTGCTCTGGTACTGGTAACATATCAAAAATACCGCCACCATCATTATTCGTAACCACCACGACCATAGGTAATGCAGTTTGTTTTAATAATGCGAGAGAATTAAGATCGTATAAAAATGACGTATCGCCTAATAGCATCACTAATGGTGCTTTTCTAGCGCGTTGCACACCAGCCGCTGTTGCTATTAATCCATCAATACCTGATGCACCACGGTTGGTAAATGTCGCTGTAGTTGGTAAATCACCAAACATATCTAGCAGTCGAACAATCATGCTATTACCGAGAAACAACTCAGAATCAGGTGCGAGCCAATCTCTCAATAATGTCGCTAATGACATTTCAGATAAATTGTCACAATGCTGCTTCGCTATTTCACGATAACGCTTAGACGCGCCCACTAACGGTAATGCCCATCCACTATGTGGTGATGTTTTTTCATCAAGAAGCGCTGCACAAGTCCACGCGCTCACATTCGCTTGAATACGAGAACCAGAATGATGATGAGGGTCTAAACGTCCTTGTTGTGGATCGATTAACCAATAATCATCCCACGGCTGATCGCCAATAAACTGTAATAAACGTTTAGAAACAATCCGTGCACTAAATTGCAGTAATACTTGTGCTTGAGACAAAACTTCGGCACAGGCTGGATTTTGTAACCAACCATCAAACCCCGCATATTCGCTCGAGCCTCCAGCTTGAGGATCGACCAATAATGGCCAGCCTAATCGGGCTGCTAACGCTTTCACATCAGCAAGTTCATTGGTCGCTAACTTACCCGCAACAATTATGCCTTTTTTGTCGCACAACCGCTGCCATTGCACTGAATCAATGACGATATCAGCGCTAGTCGCTTGTTGATGTTGGCAATACGGTAATACCGTTGCCTGCCACTTTTTAACTGGCGCTAGATAGGCCGAAAAATCTATCGCCTCACCATATAGCGGCTCAGGGTAATGACAATTTAAATGGATGGCTCCGCCACGTAACTGCTGTTGATGCATCAACTCATCAACCACGCCTAATAACCAATTAGGAGAGATATCAAGTGTAGGGGCGGGTAGATCAACAAACTCTGTTACATGTTGCGAAAAAATACCATGCTGGCGTATGGCTTGATTTGCGCCACATTGCAGTAATTCAACAGGACGATCTGAGGTTAACAGCACTAATTTTTCTTTTGTTAGCCCAGATTCAGCAACGGCAGGTAATAAATTAGCGACTGCTGTACCTGATGTCACAATCACCGCAATGGGGGTTTGTGATGCTTTGGCTAAACCTAATGCGAGAAAGCCTAAACCACGTTCATCAAAATGAGTGTGAATAGTCAGTTTTGACTGCTTTGCTGCCGCTAACGTCAATGGTGTGGAACGAGAACCTGGCGCAATACAAACATGTTGAACACCTTGTCGGACTAACTCTTCAAGTATCAGCTCAGCCCAACAACTATTTAATGCAGCCCTATAAGAAAGACTATTCGATAAGGTTAATTGCATGATGCGCTTTTATACTCCATTTCAGCAGCTAACGAGCTATCCGTCTCTTGCTCAAATAAACTACAGAGTGTTGATGTTTTTCGATCAAGTTCTTTCCATTCACTTTCTGCTACTGAGCCCGGTACAATGCCTGCTCCTGCAAATAAATGAACTTCACCTTCAATGATTAATGCACTACGAATAGCCACACAAAACTCACTATGCTGCTGGCTAATATAACCCACCGCACCACTATACCAACCGCGAGAAAAAGGTTCGTGTTCAGCAATAAAATGAAGCGCAGGATCACGAGGTAATCCGGCAATCGCAGCGGTTGGTTGTAAATTTTCTAATAGATCTGCACTAAAGACGCCACTATTTAATTCAGCATCAATACTTCGCTTTAAATGCTGGACTTTACGTAGTTGAACCAACTCAGGAGTTTGAGACACATTCATCGATTGGCTACAGGGCACCAATCGATTAACAATATCATCAACCACTAAACGATTTTCGTAGCGATTTTTATTATCAGATAATAACCATTGTGCTAATTGCTGATCTTCTACATCATCTTTACCACGCCCAATCGTACCTGCCAACGCTTCAGTTTGTATCGCATGTTCATGGCGTTGAAATAAACGTTCTGGCGTTGAGCCCATAAAGCCATGCTTTTCATCCAGCGCCAGTAAAAAGTGAAAACTATTGCTGTTATTAGCGCAACTCGCTTTCAGTAATTGAGCGGGTGATACAGGTTTATCAAGCTGTAACTTTGTTCGTCGAGCAAGCACCACTTTTTCAAATTCTTTATGTTCAATCGCATCTAATGCTCGTGTCAGCATGTTTGACCAACCAGAAAAATCTGGCGTATAACTGCGATTTAAAATTTTACTGTGAATACCACTGATCAACGATGTATCAAACATCAACTGTTGTAATGCCGTCAAAATACGTGCGCGATCTTCACCGACATTAACAGCAATATGCCATTCATTATCCAGACGGCTTAATTCAAGCAGCGGTAAAAAGAAAAAGGAGGAGAGACAACGTTTATTTCGCTCTGTTCTTCCATCAAAAGATCGCCCGCCCCACACTCGCTGCTCATTAGAAATCACTTTCTCAGCGGCTTTAGGATCAGTAAATGTTTTTATTTGTCCTAGCGCGACAACCTCTTCTCGGCAATTACGCGATTGCCAATAGAATTTGGGATACAAAGCTTGTGTATCCATCCAATCAATCAGGTCGATATGTTTTGATAGATCTAATTTAACCAATATACGCTGGGTTGTTGCAGATGCTTGCTCTAATTTAGCAATTAATCGTTCAACGGCTTGTTGTAACGCAGTCAAGATAACCTCGCTCAGCTCTATTACACCAATACGGCTCATCCCTGGCTGAAAGATACATATGTCACTCTCTTAGACATATTTTCCTTACTAAGAATAGACACTTATTTCCTAAAGAGAGAGAATAACTGCTAATTCTCTTAGTAAAGAAGAATGATGTATTATTCTACCTCACAAGAAAGCATCTGACTAATGAAGTAACACATTTGTATTACTTATCTGACTAGCAGAAACCTCTGTTCAACTTTGCTGATTCTAGTTAAACACGCCATTTTCATTCTGCCAAAAGAAAACAAAACACTATTTTACATAATTATCTTCTAAAAGGTGTTCCTATATCCCTCTTTTATAGTGTAATTTGTGGTTATACCTAATAATCATCAGGAAAGCCTCATATGCAAAAATTCGGGATGTCATCCAAGCTTAATAATGTTTGCTATGACATACGTGGTCCCGTTCTGAAACACGCTAAGCGTATGGAAGAAGAAGGGCAAAAAATACTCAAACTAAACATCGGTAATCCAGCACCGTTTGGTTTTGATGCCCCTGATGAAATTCTCGTGGATGTGATCCGTAATCTACCAACATCCCAAGGTTACTGTGATTCAAAAGGCATTTATTCTGCGCGTAAAGCCGTTGTTCAACACTACCAAAAGCGCGGCTTACTTGATCTTGATGTCGAAGATGTTTATATCGGTAACGGTGTCTCTGAATTAATCGTTATGGCAATGCAAGCACTGCTAAACCATAAAGATGAAATATTGGTTCCATCACCTGATTACCCATTATGGACAGCAGCAGTCTCATTATCTGGTGGCACACCGGTTCACTACACATGTGATGAACAATCAGATTGGTATCCAGATCTTGATGATATAAAGAAAAAAATCACGCCAAATACTCGCGGTATTGTTTTAATCAATCCGAATAACCCGACGGGTGCGGTATATAGCCGAGATTTTCTGATCGAAGTGGTTGAAATTGCACGTCAGCACGATTTGATTATTTTCGCCGATGAGATCTACGACAAAATTCTATACGATGGTGCACAACATACCTCTATTGCCCCATTAGCAGAAGATGTAGTTTGTGTAACCTTCAATGGCCTTTCAAAGTCATACCGAGTGTGTGGTTTCCGTGCAGGTTGGATGGTTATTTCAGGGCCAAGACACCGAGCTAAAGGTTACATCGAAGGGTTAGAAATGCTGTCATCAATGCGTTTGTGTGCCAACGTACCTATGCAGCATGCCATTCAAACTGCATTAGGTGGTTACCAAAGCATTAATGAATTAATCTTGCCGGGTGGACGCCTGCTCGAACAGCGCAATAAAGCTTATGATTTATTAACTCAAATCCCTGGAATTTCTTGTGTTAAGCCAAAAGGCGCGTTGTATCTATTCCCGAAATTAGATCAGAAGAAATTTAATATTCAAGACGACCAAAAAATGGCAATGGACTTTTTACTACAAGAGAAAGTGCTTGTTGTACATGGAACCGGATTTAACTGGAAACAACCGGATCACTTCCGCATTGTAACCTTACCCCATGTCGATGATCTTGAACTGGCAATGGGACGCTTAGAGCGCTTCTTACATAGCTATCGTCAATAACCTTTACAAACAATTCTTAAGCCTCGGTAAACCGGGGCTTTTTATTAACTAAAAACTGTCAATATTTCCCTAACTTCTGTTACCTTTAGTGCATAACGTCTATAGATGCTGCTCATCAGCACATTTAGTTTAAGAGAATTGATCATCATGGAAAAAAGTCATTTCTTCGCTCACCTTGCTCGTATGCGTTTAATTCAACGCTGGCCATTAATGCGAAGTGTCGAAACTGAAAATATCTCCGAGCACAGCCTTCAAGTTGCTTTTGTCGCTCATGCACTTGCGTTAATTAAAAACCGTAAATTTGGTGGGAACCTAAACCCTGAACGTATCGCGCTGCAAGGTATGTTTCACGATGTTAGTGAAGTACTCACAGGTGATATGCCAACCCCAATAAAATACTATAACCCTGCAATTGCTGAAGAATATAAGAAAATCGAATTAGCGGCAGAGCAACGACTTATTTCTATGCTTCCTGCAGAATTTCAGGATGATTATGCCTCTCTGCTTGATAGCCATAAAATTGATACTGAAAATGCAGCTATTGTTAAACAAGCCGATACATTATGCGCTTATATAAAATGCCTTGAAGAGCTCAGTGCAGGGAACCATGAATTTACTCGAGCGAAGAAAAGATTGGAACAAACCCTTGAGCAACGCAAAACACCTGAGATGACCTATTTTCTTGAGACATTTGCTGATAGCTTTAATCTTACTTTGGACGACATTAGTTAATGACTGAATTTACTATCTCACCTATATGGGAAGAACGCTTTTATAACGAACAAAAAATGCGCCGTGATGATCATCGCTCAGCTTTTCAGCGCGATCGAGCCCGTATTCTTCATTCTGCCGCCTTTCGTCGTTTACAAGCAAAAACTCAAGTCCATGGCGCTGGTAATCACGACTTCTATCGGACTCGACTCACCCACTCGCTAGAAGCATCCCAAATCGGTACAGGGATTGTTGCACAACTCAAATTAAAACAACCTGAGTTTAAATCATTACTCCCTTCAACCAGTTTAATGGAAAGTTTGTGCTTAGCACATGATATCGGTCACCCACCATTTGGTCATGGCGGTGAAGTCGCTTTAAATTACATGATGCGAAATCATGGCGGCTTTGAAGGAAACGCACAAACCTTTCGTATTGTAACCTTACTCGAACCTTATACCGAAGGATACGGTATGAACCTCGCCAGACGTACCTTGCTTGGTTTACTAAAATACCCAGCTCTACTCAGTGAAACTACCGCTCCAGAGCGCGCACCTGATGTCGTGAACTTTCGTCACCTTAAAGCAAAAGACTGGTATCCAGCGAAAGGCTTATATGTGGACGATAAAGAGGTCTTTGACTGGGTATTAAGCCCGTTATCAGGCAAAGATAAAGCCCTCTTTGCGCAAATGCGTTGTGAGCGTTTATCGCCAAAAGAGCCCTGTAAGACACGTTTTAAATCATTAGATTGTTCAATCATGGAATTAGCTGATGACATTGCATACGGTGTCCATGACTTAGAAGATGCCATCGTAATGGGGATTGTGACACGTGATGATTGGCAAGAAGCGGTTGCCTCAAAAATAGCAGAATGTGGTGATCCATGGCTAGAAGAACGGATAAGTGATATCAGCGAGCTGATGTTTGCTAGCCACCATCAGCGCAAAGATGCCATTGGCGCGCTGGTCAATGGTTTACTTACCTCTATAACCATTAGTCCTACGATTCAAAACGGTACTGATTTTTTTGATGAGCCATTATTACAATGGAATGCCTTTTTATCCGAGCCGATGGAGCGCGCTTTAGAGGTGCTTAAACAGTTCGTAAGTATCTATGTGGTAAAAAAACCGGAGATACAACTGTCAGAATATAAAGGGCAGCAATTGATCATGGAACTCTTTGAAGCTTTTGCTTCTGATCCAGAACGATTGTTACCAGATAATACTCGCATGCGGTGGTTAGAAGCAAAAGAGCAAGAAGATAACGAGCTTAGGATCATTGCCGATTACATTTCAGGCATGACAGATGGATTCTCTCAACGTCTCTATAGCACATTATTCTTACCTACCTCTGAAACAGGTATCAGCAATAATGGTTATGGTTTTTAATCATTAACCAGTGAATATAAAGGGAGCCCATGCTCCCTTTTGTGTGCCAACTAATCCTTATAGTTTTTATCAAATACGCCGGGCGGCATTTGTTGAATTTGAAAATTAATCATATTTTCGAATGTATCGAGCAATGGCTGAAGATTTAAAGATATTGGCTCTAACACTGATAATGCTAAATATCCCGCCTCAACCGTTGATACTCCCTGCTCTTTTGGCGATTTTCTAATACGATAGTTTCCAGTCTCTACATTATCTAAATTGACTAACGGTAAGTGATGTAAATTGGTCGATAGTTGCCACATTTTATAGGCTTTCTTCCAAGTCCCATCAAGTAAAATAATCACGTTGTTTCGAGATGGCTGAGCCTGCTCTGCTACATCAGACAGTGCTATCGCACGCTCTCCTGGGTAAACTACATAAATATCACGTTCGGAATCAGTTAAAGCTGCATTTAATTCCTCATGCTGCGAAAAATCCTCACCTACCCAAAGTCGGCTATTGGGTAAAGAAAGTGATAGTATTCTTGCAGTACCAATTGCTCGTTTAACTTCTGATGGATGTTGTAAAATCCATAACTCTGTTTGAGTTGCAATAGGTTTAATCCAGTGGCAAATGCAGGCTTTGTTTGCTTTACCACAGTTATCACAGTACCGACTCATTGAGGTTGCCTTGTCTATTCGAAATTATATTATTATTGCGATAATCATGATGGTTATAGCTCAATTACCACAATGTCAGCCATTATTAGTTTGGGATCGCCAAGACATTATCAATGGCGAATTATGGCGGATCCTATCAGGAAATTTCACGCATACCAATTGGGTGCATCTTGCAATGAATGCTAGCGCCTTTGCAATCATTAGCTATATTTTCCGTGCCCATTTTCATGCTAAGTCTTATAGCTTATTGATCTTAATTTTATCGTTCACTATAGGTATTGGGCTCTTTGCTACCAGTATTACTTGGTATGCTGGATTTTCAGGTGTGCTACATGGCATCTTCGCTTGGGGTTGTATTCGTGATATCCAATCAAAAACGCGGGGGGGATGGCTCTTACTCCTCGGGCTAATCATTAAGATAGGTTGGGAACAATACTTTGGAGGCTCTGTGAGTTCTGAAGAATTGATTGGCGTTCGTGTAGCAACTGAAGCCCATTTGATTGGCGCAATCACAGGCATACTGTATGCCTTGCTTATCAAGCAAAAAATCAACGCTCAAGTTGAATATAACCGCTTTAAATGACGATCAATATACGGGAGCACGCTCGCTCCCGTTAATATTAATAATTACAATTCAATACGCTTTCTATTTTTATCGACAGTCGCCTCACCGATCCCTTTCACTTTAGTTAGATCATCAACGCTCGCAAATTTACCATGCACTTTTCGATAATTAATTATCGCTTGTGCTTTCTCAGCACCAATGCCGATTAGCAATGTATCCAATTGCTCAACATTAGCAGTGTTAATATTAATTTTGATATCAATACCTTCATGCGTATTGTCAGCAGCGTAACTTAAAGAGGCGAGTGCTAATCCACCAGCCAACGAAATAGCTTTAAACAAGCGAGATGGCAACATATTTTTATCCTTTATTGGTATGAGTGTTTAAAAAGGATAAAAAGAAAAGCGGGACGATGAGGGGATTATTTAAAAATAAAAGATAAAAAAACGACGGGCCGCACAATAGCGGCCCGTTAATAGAAATGTAAATTTCAATTAATTTGCTGGTTTGTCCAACATTGGGTAAGTCACTTTCGCCGACTCACGTAAAGTCTGAAGTGTTGTTGATAGATCTTGTTGAGCAAACATATTCTCAACTTGGGTTGCAAACTGAGTATCAACATCATCTTTCGATGGTGTAACATTCACAACTTTATCTAATGCAATAATTTCAACATTACCTTTGTTGTCACGTGTTACACCATAAGACACTTTACCGTCTTTTGGTTTAGGTAATGTAAACGCAACACGTGCAACATTAGCATCAGGACCTGAACGTGTTATGGTTTGATCGCCAGAGAAACTTAAGCCATCTTTTGCTACAACATCTGACTTACCGTCACGTAATGCTGCAATGATAGAATCCGCCTTCTCAGTTGCTTGCTTCTCACCTTTTTGTTGAGCCAATAGTGTTTTCACTTTTGCTTCAACATCAGTAAATGGCAGCACTGATTCAGGGCGTGCATCATCAACACGAACCACAACAACATGCTCTGGTGCAATCTCAATTACATCAGAGTTCATACCGTCATCATGAACCTCAGGGCTTTGTAATGCTTCTTGCACTTTCTTATCACTTAACACACCGGTCTCATCTTGTAATGAGATAAAGCCTGTTTTAATGATCTTAGCCTTTACAGCTTCTGCTGCTTCATCTAGTGAATCTGGTGATTCAAATGCTGTCTCAGCTAGCTTGCTTTGTAGCTTATAGAATTGCTCTGCTACTTGCTGCTCTTGAAGTTCAGCGACAATGCTCGCTTTAACATCAGCAAAAGGTTTAACTTTAGGCTCTTCGATACCATCCAGTAAAATAATGTGGTAACCATAAGGTGACTTCACAAGGCCAGACATATCACCTGGTTTTGCTAATGAAAATGCTGCTTTTTCAAACGCAGGATCCATCACACCTTTACCGAACCAATCAAGCTTACCGCCATCTTTTGCACTGAAAGTATCATCGGATGATTTTTTCGCAACATCAGCAAAGTTAGCACCAGCTTTCAACTCAGCCAGTAATGCTTCCGCTTTTGCTTTAGAAGCATCACTATCACCTTTTACTAAGATATGGCTAACTTGAATCTTCTCAGCAGTACTGTATTTGCTCTTATGTTCGTTGTAATACACTTCAGCTTCTTTATCAGTGATCTTAATATTGTTCACTAGATTTTTATCTGACAGTTCAATGTAAGACACTTTCACTTGAGCTGGGCGTGTAAACTGCGTTTTATTCTCATCATAATAAGCTTTAGCTTCTGCATCCGTTACCGTTACTTTATCGGTAAAGTCTGCAAGGTTTAGCTTCAAAGTACGAACAACGCGCTCTTGTGATTCAAGTTTACGAAGTTCATTCAATTCATTTTTAAGTGCGAAGTCACTGCCTTCTAATGCGCTTAAGAATTGTTGACGTAGCATGTCTTTACGGATTGACT
Organism: Photobacterium sp. GB-36; assembly: GCF_003026135.1. Lineage (NCBI taxonomy): Bacteria > Pseudomonadati > Pseudomonadota > Gammaproteobacteria > Vibrionales > Vibrionaceae > Photobacterium > Photobacterium sp. GB-36. Next base: position 49,965 of record NZ_PYNY01000014.1, read on the forward strand.
CTGCAAACTGCTCAGGAGAAATTCCAGCACGACGTAACGTTAAATTATATTGTTCATTATTGAACACACCATTAACTTGGAAAGCAGGCATTGCTACAATCGCTTGCTTAACTTGAGCATCGCTCACACTCAGGCCTAGCTTTGTTGCGCGTTGCTCAATCAACTCATCATTAACCATACGCTCAAGCACGCTATTACGGAGTTGCTGTACGTAAGCAGGATCACCCATTAGTGTTGAGAAGTAATCACCTAAACGTTGCTGCATTTGGTTACGTTGATTTTGATAAGCCTGCTCGAATGCACGCTGACTAATTTCTTTACCATTAACTTTTGCTGCAACTTGCTCATTACCGCCCGCCAGATAACTGCCGACACCAGCAAATACAAAAGAAAAAATAATTAAGCTAAGAATAATCTTAACCCAGATGCTGTTAGCGCCTTCGCGCAATCGCTCCATCATAATTTGCCGTCTCTCCTACTTGTTCGATCTGGCACGGTTTCGAACTACAAATGTGTGCACAAAATATCGGTATCAACGCGATAGCCGAACCTTCAATATTATTAAGCCGTTACTGACTAAAACGTAAATAACCTGTTGTATTAGTTTTTAAACTAAAGATAGCACCAACACAATAAGCCACAAAGCGTATAGTATGATAACTTGATACCGATTTGACTAATGAAATGTTCTTTATCTTTATATTGGTTAAGAAACAAAACAATAAATCCCTAGTCAAATAGGCATCATTATAAAGTAAAAAAAGCGCATCAACCGATGCGCCTTTGTTGTACTGGATCAGTATACCCTTTCCAGTAGCAATATTTAAGCCATGATAACATGACAAAACAGTCAGAAAAAACCAACTATTTCTTAGTTAACAGAGTCTTTTAACGCTTTACCCGGTTTAAAACCAGGTACTTTTGCAGCTGCAATTTGAATTTCTGCACCTGTCTGTGGGTTACGGCCAGTACGAGCTGCACGTTCACGTACAGAGAAAGTACCAAAACCAACCAATGCAACTTGCTCACCGTCTTTCAATGTATCTGATACCGCTTCGATGAATGCGTCTAAAGCACGACCCGCTGATGCTTTTGAAATATCTGCGCTTTCTGCGATTTTATCTACTAGTTGAGTTTTGTTCACGATTAAATCCCCTTAATGAACTTGCCTACCCGTAACTCGTCACTGAGACGCTGTGAATAGTAGACAATAAATTGTTTCTAGACCTGATTGTATTGATAGAAACTTAACAGGCCTTAATAATACATCGCTTAGCGCGGATTAGAGTTAACTTATAGCCAGACAAAAAAACGCTGACAAGGACTTTTGTCTTTGAAAGCGTTTTTTATTTAGGTAATTTTGCTACAGGTCACTATTTTGAGCATTTACCAGCTCAATACCTGTTGGATTATTCTGAAGTGCAACAGTTAACACTTCATCAATCCAACGTACTGGACGTACTTCCAAGTCGGCGATTACGTTCTCTGGGATCTCTTCCAAATCACGCTCGTTCTCTTTGGGAATAAGCACTGTTTTAATGCCACCGCGGTGTGCTGCTAATAGTTTTTCTTTCAAACCACCGATAGGTAAAACTTCACCACGAAGTGTAATTTCCCCCGTCATAGCCACATCAGCACGAACAGGATTACCCGTTAGGCTAGATACAAGTGCTGTACACATTGCAATACCCGCACTTGGGCCATCTTTCGGGGTCGCACCTTCAGGTACGTGAACGTGAATATCACGTTTTTCGTAGAAATCAGCTGCAATACCTAAACGCTCAGCACGAGAACGTACCACCGTCATTGCCGCTTGAATCGACTCTTGCATCACATCGCCGAGTGAACCGGTATAAGTTAACTTACCTTTACCTGGCATAGACTCTGTTTCAATGGTTAATAAGTCACCACCTACTTCCGTCCACGCAAGTCCTGTCACTTGACCAATGCGATTACTTTCGTCAGCTTTACCGTAGTCGCAACGCTGAACACCTAAGTAATCTTTTAAATTATCTTGGCTGATTTCAACGTGTTTAATGTCTTTATTAAGTAAAATTTCTTTCACTGCTTTACGGCAAAGTTTAGATATTTCACGCTCAAGGCTACGAACACCCGCTTCACGTGTGTAGTAACGAATAATGCCAATAATCGCAGAATCATCAACAGTCAACTCACCCGCTTTTAAACCATTACGTTTAATTTGCTTATCAAGTAAATGGTTCTTAGCAATGTTTAGCTTTTCATCTTCGGTATAGCCCGATAGACGAATAACTTCCATACGGTCAAGCAATGGACCTGGGATATTCATCGAATTAGATGTAGCGACGAACATCACATCAGATAAATCGTAATCCACTTCTAAGTAGTGATCATTAAATGCACTGTTTTGCTCAGGATCTAGCACTTCTAGCAACGCTGAAGCCGGATCGCCTCGCATATCAGATGACATTTTATCAATTTCATCCAATAGGAAAAGTGGGTTTTTCACCTCTACTTTTGCCATTTTCTGAATCAATTTACCCGGCATAGAACCAATATAAGTACGGCGGTGACCACGAATTTCCGCTTCATCACGTACACCACCTAATGCCATACGAACATACTTACGGCCCGTTGCCGCAGCGATCGATTGACCTAGAGAGGTTTTACCAACACCTGGAGGACCAACTAAACATAGAATTGGGCCTTTTAGCTTGTTTACACGGCTTTGTACTGCAAGATACTCAAGAATGCGTTCTTTCACACGCTCAAGGCCGTAATGATCGGCATTAAGCACTTCTTCGGCTTTTGCAAGGCTCTTCTTCACTTTAGAGCGCTTATACCAAGGCACGCTTAGCATCCAATCAATGTAACCACGAACAACGGTTGCTTCCGCTGACATTGGCGACATCATTTTTAACTTTTGCAGCTCTTGCTCGGTTTTTTCACGAGCTTCGGCTGGCATTTTAGATTCTTCAATCTTTTTCTTTAGCGCTTCAAACTCATCTGGCGCATCATCAAGCTCACCCAATTCTTTTTGGATAGCTTTCATTTGCTCATTTAAGTAATACTCACGCTGAGATTTTTCCATTTGCTTCTTAACGCGTCCACGGATACGCTTTTCAACTTGAAGCAAATCAATCTCGGATTCCATCATTGCCATTAAGAACTCTAAACGTTCTGTAATATCAACGATTTCTAATACTTTTTGCTTATCAGCCAGTTTCAGCGGCATATGCGCAGCAATGGTATCTGCTAGGCGGGCCGCTTCATCGATACCGTTAAGTGAAGTTAATACTTCAGGCGGGATCTTTTTATTTAGCTTGATAAAGCCTTCAAACTGGCTGATAGCGGTGCGAACAAGTACTTCTTGTTCGCGTTCATCCATTTCAGGCGTAACCAGATATTCAGCATGAGCAGTAAAGAACTCATCATCAGCTAAATCTTCAACTTTGGCACGTTGTTGGCCTTCAACCAAGACTTTTACGGTACCGTCAGGTAGCTTCAATAGCTGTAAAATAGTTGCAACAGTACCGACATCATAAAGATCAGTGATTGACGGTTCATCTGTCGCTGCTTCTTTTTGGGCAACCAACAGAATCTGTTTATTGTTCTCCATTGCCGATTCTAGGCAACGAATAGATTTTTCCCGTCCCACAAACAATGGAATAACCATATGAGGGTACACCACCACGTCACGTAGTGGCAGAACCGGGATCTCAAGGCGCTCAGAACGCTCCAGGTTCATATTCATCTCTCTTCCTGTCAATACTAATCGTATTAAGTAACTGGTTGAGTCACTTACTTAATACGACTAGAAAGTTAGCTTATATTGAGTATATGGGGGTGAAACATGATTATTCAACGAAAGAAGTAACAGAAAATAAAAAAGGAGGCTTATGCCTCCTTTTTTTAGCCTTTATGTGCACTTATTAGACACTTACTCAGCTGCAGCTGCTGGTGCTTCCGTGTTTTCATAAATCAGTAGAGGCTCAGACTCACCTTTAATTACTGACTCATCGATAACAACTTTACTTACACCTTGCTGAGACGGGAGCTCATACATAGTATCAAGCAGTACCGCTTCCACAATAGATCGTAGGCCACGAGCACCTGTTTTACGTTCCATTGCTTTACGTGCAATAGCAACCAGTGCATCATCACGAAACTCAAGCTCAACATTCTCTAGCTCTAATAACGCAGCATACTGTTTAGTTAGTGCGTTCTTAGGCTCACGAAGGATCTGAACCAGAGCTTCTTCGTCAAGCTCACCTAATGTTGCAGTGACTGGTAGACGACCGATAAATTCCGGAATTAAGCCGTATTTAACAAGATCTTCAGGCTCAACTTTTTCAAACAGATCACTTAATGTGTCGGCTTGGTCTTTTGAACGCACTTCTGCGCCAAAGCCAATACCAGTACCTGTTGCTACACGCTGCTCAACAACTTTATCTAGGCCTGCAAATGCACCACCACAGATAAATAGGATCTTAGAAGTATCAACCTGTAAGAATTCTTGTTGAGGATGCTTACGACCACCTTGTGGTGGCACAGATGCAACAGTACCTTCGATCAACTTCAGTAATGCTTGCTGTACACCTTCACCAGATACATCACGAGTAATCGATGGGTTATCTGATTTGCGAGAAATCTTATCGATTTCATCAATGTAAACAATACCACGTTCAGCTTTCGCCACGTCGTAATCACATTTCTGTAGCAATTTCTGGATAATATTTTCTACGTCTTCACCCACATAACCCGCTTCAGTCAGCGTGGTTGCGTCAGCCATCGTAAATGGAACATCTAACATTCGTGCTAGTGTTTCAGCTAATAGTGTTTTACCACTACCAGTAGGGCCGATAAGTAAGATGTTACTCTTACCTAGTTCAACACCTTCACTAGTTGTATCGCCATTACGTAGACGTTTGTAGTGATTATATACCGCAACAGCTAGCACTTTTTTCGCATGTGCTTGCCCAATTACGTAATCATCTAGGTTGTTACGAATTTCTTGCGGAGTCGGCAGTTCATCGCCATCGCGTTTAGGCATCACTTCTTTAATTTCTTCGCGAATAATATCGTTGCATAAATCAACGCATTCATCACAAATATAAACAGAAGGGCCTGCAATCAGCTTGCGAACTTCATGCTGACTTTTACCGCAGAAAGAGCAATACAATAGCTTACTGCTACCACTCTCTTTTCGCTTATCTGTCATTCGCTAACCTCTTATTGGGGTATTCCCATCATTGCCTTGTCTTGAGTGTATAACAAGTCGGCTTATTTTGCTGCGTTAACTATCTAGAGTTAATCAGCTAAATAAGTACTTAGTCACGTTGACTCAACACGGCATCCACTAAACCATATTCTACAGCTTGTTCTGCAGACATAAAGTTATCACGGTCAGTATCACGCTCAACAACCTCTAGTGGTTGGCCTGTATGTTCAGCCAATAAACCGTTTAGACGTTGTTTGATTGTTAGAATTTCTTGTGCATGGATTTGAATATCCGATGCTTGTCCTTGGAAACCACCTAATGGCTGGTGAATCATTACACGTGAGTTCGGTAGACAGTAACGCTTACCTTTCGCACCACCAGCAAGTAAGAATGCTCCCATTGAACATGCTTGCCCCATACATACAGTACTCACATTTGGCTTAATGAACTGCATAGTGTCATAAATTGACATACCCGCAGTAACAGAACCACCTGGAGAGTTGATGTATAGGAAGATGTCTTTATCTGGGTTTTCTGACTCTAAAAATAGTAGCTGTGCTACTACTAAATTAGCCATGTGATCTTCAACCTGACCAGTTAAGAAAATCACACGCTCTTTTAAGAGACGAGAATAGATATCATAAGAACGCTCACCACGAGAAGTCTGCTCGACCACCATAGGTACCAGCGCATCCAAAATTGGTGACATGGCGTTTTTTTCTTGGTAGCTCATAACGTTATTTCCCTAAAATAAATGGCCCGAATGAAATGACTCACACGGACCATTGTTAGCAGAAGACTTGAGATAATGTCAAATCTCTACATCAATTTCAGCAAATTAAGCAGCAGGATTCATTAGCTCGTTGAAGCTAACGTCTTTATCAGAAACCTGTGCTTTAGCTAGAAGTGCGTCAATCGCTTGCTCTTCTAGAGCAACATTACGCATGTTGTTCATTAGCTGTTCGTTAGTTTCGTAGTATTTAACTACTTCTGATGGATCTTCGTATGCAGAAGCCATTTCAGCGATGATTGCTTTAACGCGCTCTTCGTCTGCTTTTAGCTCTTCTGACTTGATCACTTCACCAACTAGAAGACCTACAACTACACGACGTTTAGCTTGCTCTTCGAACAACTCACGTGGTAGTTCAGGCATATTCTTAGCATCACCGCCAAAACGTTGTGCAGCTTGCTGACGTAGTGCTTCGATTTCTTGATCGATAAGTGCAGCAGGAACTGTGATGTCGTTTTGCTCAACAAGACCGTTAAGAACTTGATCTTTGATGCGACCTTTAACAGCTTGCTTAAGTTCACGCTCCATGTTCTTACGAACTTCAGCTTTAAGACCGTCAACAGAACCGTCTTCAACACCGAACTTAGCAACGAACTCTTCAGTTAGTTCAGGAAGCTCTTGTGCTTCAACTTTGTGAAGTTTAATAGCGAATGCTGCAGCTTTACCTTTTAGGTTTTCAGCGTGGTATTCTTCAGGGAACGTTACTTCAACAGTAAACTCTTCACCCGCTTTTTTACCTACAACGCCTTCTTCGAAACCAGGGATCATACGACCTTGGCCCATAGCAAGTGCGAAACCTTCAGCTTTACCGCCCTCGAACTCTTCACCGTCGATAGTACCAACGAAGTCGATAGTTACACGGCTGTTTGCATCAGCGGCTGCATCTACTTCAGTCCACGTAGCTTGTTGCTTACGTAGAGTATCAAGCATTGTATCAACGTCAGCTTCAGTTACTTCAACAACTGGCTTCTCAACAACAACTTTATCTAGACCTTGAAGTGCGATCTCAGGAAATACTTCGAAAGTCGCTTTGAATACTAGGTCTTTACCTTCAGCAACTTCTACTGGAGTAAATGTTGGCGCGCCTGCTGGATTGATTTTCTCTTTAACGATAGCTTCGATAAAGTGACGGTGCATTACTTCACCTAGGATGTCTTGACGTACTGATGCGCCAAACATTTTAGCAACCATCTTAATTGGTGCTTTACCAGGGCGGAAACCGTCGAAACGACGAGTTTTAGCAATTTTCTTTAGTTCAGCTGTTACTGCATCTTCGATGTTTGCAGCAGGAACAGTGATTGTTAGTTGGCGTTCTAGGCCTTCAGTGGTTTCAACGGTAACTTGCATTATATTTAACCTCAAAACTTACTCAGCTTTCTGAGTGATGTTGCCGAACAGCCATTTACTGACGGTGGCATCCTTTTCGTGTTACGGCTCGAAAACCATAACGCCTCAATTCTTTTACTTTATTTCTAAACTGTCAGATATGCTCATCCAACTTAGAAATTAAAGCGCGTTATTATAACGACACACTTAGGTGGCGTCGAGGTGAGATAGACTAAACTGCTATCTAGCTCTACAACTGAAACACAAGATAGGGTCTATAACGAACATTTCAAGGGGTAAGGAGAAAATAATCATAGATCTCTGCGTTTTTTGGGTTCAAATGTTGGAAAAACAGTCGAATTAACGCAAATATGACGTAACAGAGAAAGCATTTTTTATGCCGTTATAAGACTAACTACAGAGTGATTTTTGTATTAAAAAAGCTTAGAAATGAATTAGATTTTGGATCTTATATATAAAGAAGAGAGAATGGCACGCCCTGCAGGATTCGAACCTGCGACCACATCCTTAGAAGGGACGTGCTCTATCCAGCTGAGCTAAGGGCGCATCATTGTGTAACATGGCGTTACGAGGCAGGATTATACGTTGCTAATCATTTAGGTCAATACGTTTACTTTAAATTTCATGATTTAAACCGCCAAGCGATTAAAGTTAAAGCAATCTGTTTTATTTTCAGTTTTTTCAGTGCAATTGTAGATACCTATTCCCTTCAACGATAAACACTTAAGATTGTTCGCCATTATTAAACAAACAAAAAGCAAACGTTTGCGTTATAGCTAAAGTAATCATTTTCTGACACAATAATAGCGTCCACATGCTTAGCCTATATAAAAAGGATTACCATGACCGCCCAAATTATTGATGGGAAATTAATATCCCAAACAGTTCGACAGGAAGTTGCCGCTAGAGTGAAAGCTCGTAAAGATGCTGGTCTTCGTGCACCCGGCTTAGCTGTTGTGCTCGTAGGTCAAGATCCTGCTTCTCAAATTTATGTTGGTAGTAAGCGAAAAGCCTGTGAAGAAGTCGGCTTTGTCTCTAAATCATTCGATCTACCACCAACAGCCTCAGAAGAAGAATTATTACTTCTTATTGACGAATTAAATCTCGATCCAACGATTGATGGCATTTTAGTCCAACTTCCATTACCAGCTGGTATGGATAGCACACGAATTTTAGAGCGTATTGATCCTGAAAAAGATGTTGATGGCTTCCATCCATACAATGTCGGACGCTTAAGTCAACGTATCCCAAAACTACGCTCTTGTACCCCTAAAGGTATTATGACCCTCTTAGAACGTTACAATATTCCGGTACGAGGGAAAGAAGCGATTATTGTTGGCGCTTCTAATATTGTAGGTCGCCCGATGACACTCGAATTATTATTAGCAGGGGCTACAACAACAACTTGTCACCGTTTTACTCAAGATCTTGAGAGCCATGTTCGTCGTGCAGATATCCTTGTCGTCGCTGTAGGTAAACCTAACTTTATTCCTGGCGCTTGGATTAAAGAAGGGGCTACCGTCATTGATGTGGGTATTAACCGATTAGATAATGGTAAATTATGTGGTGATGTTGAATTTGATATTGCCAACCAAAGAGCAAAACATATCACTCCAGTCCCTGGTGGTGTCGGCCCAATGACAGTCGCAACATTAATAGAAAATACTATGTTAGCTTGCGAGCAGTTTCACGGCGAATAATTGGTAATAAAAAGAGTGATACCTATTGCTCTTTTATTCTCCAAAACAATGCTATTTTAAATTAGCAGTCCTCTTCTTATTAACAAATAGAATAAATAAAAAAAGCGATGGAACACCATCGCTTTTTCTTTTGATTATACAATTTATGGCGTCGACTATAAGCTTTTAGCTAGTTGTTTGACATACGCTGTAAATTCTTCACCAAATTGATTATGGCGCAAACCGTACTCAACAAACGCTTTCATGTAACCAATTTTACTACCACAATCATGGCTTACGCCTGACATATGAAATGCATTCACTTGTTGAGATTGCATTAGCATATCGATAGCATCGGTCAATTGAATTTCATCACCCGCGCCAACAGGCGTACGGGCTAATAATGCCCAAATTTCAGCTGGAAGTATGTAACGACCGACAATAGCTAAATTAGAAGGCGCGTCTTCAACTGAAGGCTTCTCAACAACCTTTGTCATCGGTGCTGATTCGCCAGCATGTAATTCCACACCATTAATATCCGCAACACCATAGTTTGACACTTCAGACATAGGAACAGGTTCAACCATCACCTGACTCACTTTAGTCTCGTTAAACATTTTCACCATGGCAGCCATATTATCGCAACGTAAATCGCTCGCAACATCATCCAAAATTACGTCAGGTAAAACAACTGCAAAAGGCGCATCACCAACAAGGGGATGTGCACACAATACTGCATGACCCAAACCTTTAGCTTGACCTTGACGTACATGCATAATGGTCACATCAGGTGGACAAATCGCTTGTACTTCTTCAAGTAGCTGACGTTTTACTCGCGCTTCTAATGTCGCTTCTAATTCAAAAGAGGTATCAAAGTGGTTCTCAATCGAATTTTTTGAAGAATGCGTCACTAAAATAATTTCTTTAATTCCTGCTGCAACACACTCATTCACTACATGCTGAATAAGCGGTTTATCAACAATTGGAAGCATCTCTTTTGGAATAGCTTTTGTTGCAGGTAACATTCGAGTCCCCAGACCAGCAACAGGAATAACAGCTTTACGCACTAATGAAGTATTCAATTTTTTTTCCAGTATATTATGTTTGCAAACATCGTATTAGATGGCTTTCAAATATGCAAAAGAGAGTTCTAACTTATAGAAAAAATGATCATTTTTTAAGTAAATCAGTGTTATCTACGCTTACTTTTACAGGCTTACCTAACAAATTAATCAGCATAAATGAGCGTTTCTCACCATCCGGCTCTTGGTAAATAGCTTCAAGACCTTGAAACTTACCCTGCTCTAACTTTAATTTTTCACCGGGCTGAGGAAGCATTGACAACAAACGTTGATGCTCTTCATTATCTTCATTCATCATTAAATTATAAATAAGTTCTTCACGTACTTTTTGTGGCATTGCACCACAGCGAATAAAGTCAGCCACACCACGTGTTGATCGCACCGACGTATAACTTACCGTTTCAGGATCAAATTGAACAAAAACATAACTTGGGAATAATGGTTCGATTGACTCTATTCGTTTGCCTCGGCTCACTTTTTTTACTGTTACCTGAGGGTAGTAGCAATCCACACCTTGACGATCCAGATTGATCACTGCACGCTCTTGTTCACTGCGCTTACAATAAAGTAAATACCAATCTTTCATCATCAATCCTAAACATTAAAATTCATCGCTATTATATACATAAATAGCTACTTTTTATATTGCGGCTAATTCGGGATATAAAGTATTTATTGAGTGCTTATTATTGCTCAACTCATTTATGGAAACCAAGACAGTCACCACTTTTACAGTAATTCCACAGTCAAACTTTGTAACATTCATGAACAATCCAAATAGATAGACAAAAAAACCACAAAAAGATAAAAAACAAAATATAAAACCAAATAATTAATAATTATAAAAACAACAACATAATTACCATACTAAAAATTAACTTTTCAATTTTGACTAAGAAATCTACAACCATTTGTTTTTCAATAGGTTGAAATGTTTATCATTTGTTCTTTAAATGTAAAAACTTGCAGTCGTATATATTGTGCTTTATAAAACCACCGGTATTAGCAAACACACCATCACAATAATATAGAGAATCCTATGAGTCATAATAGTAGTGGTACCTTATTGGGCCACCCAAAAGGCTTGTTCCTGTTATTTGGAACTGAGCTATGGGAGCGTTTCTCCTACTACGCCATGCGCGCTATTTTAGTTTTGTACTTAACAGATAAAACAATCAATGGCGGCTTAGGCTGGAGTACTCAAGAAGCATTAAGCCTATATGGTATTTACACCGGTCTTGTCTACTTTACTCCTTTAATTGGTGGATGGATTGCAGATAACTACTTGGGTCAACGTCGATCAATTATTATTGGCGGCGTATTAATGGCTATTGGTCAATTTACTCTCGCACTCCCGCACAGTGTCGTTGATCCTCATGCTGTAAACGCTTTCTATTTAGGCCTTACTTTCCTGATCATTGGTAATGGTTTATTTAAGCCAAACATCTCAACCATGGTGGGTGATCTCTACAAAGAAGGCGATAACCGTCGTGATGGTGCGTTTACTATTTTCTATATGGGTATCAACATAGGTTCATTACTTGCCGGTGTTATTGCAGGTACAGCTTCTGCCATTTATGGCTGGAAAGCAGGTTTCTTATGTGCCGGTATCGGTATGCTACTCAGCCTATTGATCCAACTGTTTTTCGCACAACGTTACCTAGGTGATATTGGTACTGTTCCAGCTGCAGTTCGTGACGCAGCAAACAACGCAAGCGGTAAAAAAGAGCCACTAACCAAAATTGAACGTGATCGTCTGAAAGTAATTATGGTGATGTGTACTTTTGTTATCGTATTCTGGGCAGGCTTTGAACAAGCTGGCGGCTTAATGAATATCTATTCTCAAGAATACACAAACCGTATGATTGGTAGTTTCGAAGTGCCGGCAGCTTGGTTCCAATCACTTAATCCATTTTTCATTATTATTTGTGCTCCGATTCTTGCTGCTCTTTGGGTAAAATTGGGTAAGAAAGAGCCAAACTCACCTGTGAAATTTGCACTAGCAATGTTCTCGTTAGCAGTAGGCTTTGCTTGTATGATCGGTGCTGCGCTTGAGCAAGGTGGCGATATGACAGTGAAAACCTCTATGCTATGGCTGATTGGTGCATACTTCTTCCATACGATAGGTGAGTTATGTTTATCACCGATTGGTTTATCAATGGTGACAAAACTTGCACCTCTTCGCTTAGCATCATTAATGATGGGTGCATGGTTTGGTGCTAACGCCATTGCTAACTATATTGCAGGTGAGATTGGTTCACGTATTGGTGAAGCCGGTCCTCTAGCAATCTTCTCTGGTATTGCAATTACTGCAGTGATTGCCGGTGTATTACTGCTGTTACTATCCAATACCTTAATTAATTGGATGCATGGTGCAGAATCTTCATCTCATGATGAAACTGCAGAGGTTAAAACAGTAGAAGCGTAATGCCGTACTGATAATAATCCATTTAAGGGTAGTGTTGCTAACACTGCCCTTTTTTACATCTTAATGTTTTTAAAGTTCACACTAAAACTAGCATGCCCCAATTGGCTTAGCGATAAACGCCCACCTGATGGAGACAATGCTAGCTTCGATAACATATTGTGCCTTGCTTCTCGTCCAAGCCATTCACCTGATGCGACTTCAAAAGAAGCGTCACTTGTTCGAAGTTCTGCTTCAATACCTGCAGGAAGAATATGCAAACATCTATCAGACAAATCAAATACGCCAAACAAAGCCTTGATAGGTGACGCATAACCTGAGTGCTTCATCCCTTTTTCAATCAATGTGACTAAGTGGCTTAAGCTTTCTAAACAATTACCTTGATTACGTAAATAATCATTAAAAAAAGCACGAATTAATAACGCAGTTGCCGTCGCATTATGATCACCACTACTGGTATCAAGAAGGTAAAAGGCTAATTGACCATCTAATAGCCAAGTATAATCAAGAATAACTGGAAGGGAATCAATGGATTGTAAAACACAATAATTTAACTGCCATCGCCCATAAGTCGATTGTGTTTCAGGCATTAGTCCCACTAATAGCTCACGTGCCGCTTTAGGGTTATTTTGCAAATCTTTAATATGCCATTCCAATTCTTCTTCAACAGGCTCTGTATCTTCTGTAGTATCAAACCATCGATTAGAAAAATCTTGTCGATGATGTGTCGCACTGTCTTGCCCCTTCAATACCGATATCATAGAAGATTTCAGCATTAAAATATTTTCTAATGGCTTTATTAAGAAATCCTTAACACCAAGTCGCAACGCTAAAGCGACATCTGTCATTGCTCCCGTTCCTGAAATAACAATAATTGGTATCATTGGATATTGAATAGACACTTCTTCAACAAACTCCATACCTGTCATAACAGGCATAGCGAGATCGCAGAGTAACAGATCAGGAATATGCTCCTTTAATGCACGTAGCCCTTCTAAACCATTATCAGCCTCTTGCACCAAGCATCCTTGGCTCTCAAGAAAGCCAACAATCATATTTCTAAATACTGGGTCGTCTTCTACAACGAGAACATCTTTCCCTTCTAGCAAAACCACCTCCACCAATACCTACTTAGTTTAAGGCACATTACAAACTGAAATTAAAGGCCTTAAAGACTGTCTAATTTTTGCGACTCTATTAAGCATAGAAAAAACACCACAAAAAATATGTATTCATGAACATTTAATAAAAATAAATTCATTTATGTAATACACTTCAAATTATCGTACCCCTTTATTTTGGTAAATTGATCATAATAAACATGATAAAAATACTATTTCAGTAGGAAAAACAAAGAAAAAGAGATGCATTTGACTCATTTTGTTATACAATTGCTCATCATAAGCGTTCAATAATGACTTTTTTATGAAACTTGACGATCTAAACTTATTCCGCATGGTTGTGGAAAATGGCAGTTATACCGCTGCATCTAGAAAAACCCAGGTACCAGTTGCGACACTGACACGTCGAATTCAAGCACTTGAAGAAGGCCTTAATATTCGCCTGCTTAATCGTCATGCCCGTAAACTGTCACTTACTGAAGCCGGTCAAAAGTTCTATCATGACTGTGCGCCTTTACTACAACAGTTACTTGATACTACTGAACATATTAGTGAAGAGTGTAAAGGTGCAGCGGGCAAGCTACGTATTGCCGCACCAACCAATATTACCAAGGTAATGCTTCAACCTTTATTGAATGCCTTTATGTTGGAACATCCAGCAATTAGCATTCAGCTATATATGAGCAATGAGCCAGATCAACTTGATCCGACGGACTGGGATGTTATGTTCCGTATTGGTCCTCAACGAGATTCAACACTGATCGCTCGTCGTATCAATGAAGTAAAAGATATTCTTGTTGCTAGCCCTGAATATTTAAAGAAAAACCCAGAGCCTAAACATGCTCAAGATCTTCACGACCATGTTTTACTGAAGGGTAATCCTTTACTACGCTGGCGTCTAAACAACCACAACGGCGAAACGGTTACGATTAATGAACGAGGTCGCTTTGAAGCAAGCGAACTTAACGTCGTGCGTAAAGCGTGTTGTGCAGGCTTAGGAATCACGTTAATGCCTGATGTTATGCTGGAAAAATACATTACAGCTGGTGAGGTGACTCAAGTACTTAAAAACTGGTCAGCAAACCCACGTGATGTATATTTGATTTATAATCACCGTGATTACCAACCAGAAAAATTACGTCTATTTATTGATTTTGCAAGTCACTACTTTGACTTAGAAAAACACTAAAAACATTTATTAATAACGTAATATTTTAGAAAAATGCCATATTAGCCATTAATATGGCATTTTGTTTTTATCCTGTTAAGAACAATCACCCACATAAAAAAAACATACAGTTACAAACCTTGCCCTCCCCCAAAAACCAAGAATGGCGTACTCTTTCCGCATCTCAGTTTTCTCATGATCTCAAGTCTTGTAGAACTGACTTATTCTGTATATTTACTTAATACTGCCGTCCCCATTAATGCGCATCCATAAAGAGCGTGGATTTATTTATGCATGCTCAATTGTTACTGCAGGACAGGCGATTATCACATCGCCAGTGATCTTATAGAGTCATGGTTTGGGGCCTGAGTTTATCCATAAAAAAGCCGGAGTTTTACACTCCGGCTTATAACTCTATTTGCTCACATATAAGACTTAAATGCCTTCGTTATGTAACTCTAAATTAGCTAAATCTTGCTGAATCTCACGCTGCTTTTTCGAGTCATCACTGCGTAGTGAATCTAAATACTCTAAGTACTTTTGGTTCACATCACCGGTTACGTAATTACCATTAAACACAGACGTTTCAAATAATTTAATTTCAGGGTTTCCTTCAGCGACGGCATCAACAAGATCTTGTAAATCTTGGAAAATAAGACCATCGGCACCGATAATATTTGAAATTTCATCCACTTCGCGACCATGAGCAATTAACTCATTAGCGCTTGGCATATCAATACCATAGACATTAGGGAAACGAATTTCAGGTGCTGCTGATGCTAAGTAAACTTTCTTCGCACCTGCCTCTCTTGCCATTTCGATTATCTGCTCTGATGTGGTACCACGAACAATAGAGTCATCGACTAACAGTACATTTTTATCTTTAAATTCAGAGCGAATGGCATTGAGTTTACGACGCACAGACTTACGACGCATTTGTTGCCCTGGCATGATAAACGTACGGCCCACATAACGGTTTTTAACAAAGCCTTGGCGATATGGTTTATCTAACGTACGTGCAATTTCTAGCGCACTGTCACAAGAAGTTTCTGGAATAGGAATAACAACATCGATATCAATATCTGCCCATTCTCGTTTAATCTTTTCACCCAGCTTGGTGCCCATCGCTAAACGCGCGCCATAAACAGAGACTTTATCAATAAATGAATCAGGACGAGCAAAATAAACAAACTCAAATACACATGGATTTAACTGTGGATTATCGGCACATTGCTGAGTAAATAATTGCCCATCAAAAGTGATGTAAACGGCTTCACCAGGCGCAATATCACGGACAAAATCAAAACCAACCGCATCAAGTGCCACTGATTCTGAAGCTACCATGTATTCGGCTTTACCTTGTTCTTCACGCTTACCAATACATAAAGGGCGAATACCATTTGGATCACGAAATGCAATTAATCCATGACCGATAACCATAGCAACAACCGCATACGCACCTTTTACAATTCGGTGAACTTCACTGATTGCTTTAAAAATTTCCTCAGGGCTAATAGGATAACTTGGACAATGCTCAAGTTGATTTGCCAGAATATTCAGTAAAATCTCAGAATCTGAGGTTGTATTGACATGACGTTTAGCTTGCTCAAATAAGGTCTCACGAATATCTGCTGCGTTGGTTAAATTACCATTATGAGCCAGTGAAATACCGTAAGGAGAATTAACATAAAACGGTTGGGCTTCTGATGCACTAGAGCTACCCGCAGTTGGATAACGCACGTGTCCGATACCTACATTACCTTGTAAGCGTTGCATGTGTTTAGCTTCAAAGACATCACGCACTAAACCATTCGCTTTACGCAGACGGAAACGATTGCTTTCTAAGGTACAAATACCCGCAGCATCTTGGCCGCGATGTTGCAACACAGTAAGTGCATCATAGATAGACTGGTTTACCGGGGTTGAGCCCACGATTCCAACAATACCACACATTTCCAAAATCCTCGTCGTGCATAAAAATACAGTTACCAAATCGAATAAATTTGGTAACTGCTATTAATTTGGCGCTATTTCATGTTAGGTAAGAAGCTTGAACTGTGTTTGATATAGGAAAAAAACCATTCAATGACAACGCCAAACTGTGGGATGAGTTTTGACTGTTTCCACCAATCAGCACTTGCAAACCCTGTAAAGGCATCGAGAAAGAACAATACTGCCGCAACAATTAACACGCCGCGAACCCCACCAAAAACTACGCCCAAAACTCTATCAGTACCAGATAACCCTGTTTTCTGTACTAACTGACCAATAACATAGTTAACTACCGCGCCAACAATCAGCGTTGCGATAAATAAAACGGCAATAGCGCTACCGTTGCGAAGCATTTCATCATGAAAGTTTGTAAAGTAAACCGCAAGCTGTGGGTAGAAATTACTCGCCACAAAAAACGCAGTAAACCAGATAACTAATGAAAGTGCTTCTTTAACAAAACCACGGATTAAACTTACCAAAGCGGAAAAGCCAATCACGGCTAAAATTACATAATCAATCCAGATCATCATGTGTATTTCGTCTTGTTGATGCGTATTCTAACAGAAAAAATGAAGACGCAAACGTTTACTTAAGGTTTTATTGGGCTAAATTGATACAATTTACCACTTAACCCGGTTAATTTTTTCAAGTCATCAATCTTAGCCAAAAGCTTATCTTTTGAAAGATCTGGTCCCACAACAACTTTTACATACTGACCCGGTTGCGCATCTTTAGGTAATAAATGTGCCTGGTAACCATTTAATCGCAGCTTCGCCACTAGTGCGCTGGCATTCTTAAAATTACCAAACGTACCTAATTGGATCATCCAGCCACTATTTTTTAATCCTTGCTCAGACACAACTGCAGGCTCTGGCTTTACAACAGGTTGGGGTGTTACGACAGTTTTTGGTTGCTCAACGGGCACAACAGGCTGTTCAGGTTGAGGTGCTTTGTCTTCTTCAACGGTATAGGTTTCATTATTATCACCTGATGATGTTGAAACCGTATCTTTACCATTATCCACTGTTACTGTGACAGGATCTTTAGGTAGCTCCGAATTTACCGTTTCAGGGTTAGGTATTTGAGTAAACTCCTTTTGATCACCCATTTTAGGCTGCAACGGAATGCTTTCGAACTGCTCTTTATAGTGCTGTTTTTGCCCATCAAAAAGATCAGGAAGAAAAATCACGCCAACGGTTACCAAAATAATGGTACCAATCAGTCGATTTTGAAATTGGCTAGCCACATGGACTCCTATACTATTTAACCACTTTATAATAAAAGTGTTTTTCACTCATTAACGTAAATGACTCGTTATTTGCCCGACAGTGTAAAACGAGCCAAAGACGATTACCATATCATCTCGGTTAGCTTGTGTTAGCGCTTGGTCAAATGCAGCCTCTGGCTTATCAAAACCCATACAATCTGGTGGTAAATACTGCAATATTTCATTGGCAGTCGCCGCTCTTGGGCCCGTTAAAGAAGCGGGATACCAATGATCTACTACATCTTTCATCATTGCGATAGTCGACGCGATATCTTTATCGTGAAGCATCGCAACGACAGCATGAATATGCTTCTTACCTTCTTTTTGTTTCATTCGGTTTAATTGCTGAGCGAAATACTCGGCAGAATGGGGATTATGTGCGACATCCATAATGATCAATGGATCATCACTCACACGCTGCATACGTCCTGGTAATTGAGCTTTACTTAAACCTTGAATAATATTCTCTTCCGAGATATCAAGCTCTGCCGTTCCTAAAGCCATTAATGCTGTGGCTGCATTAGGGAGCGGTAAATTAGGCAGTGGCAAGTGAGATAAATCAAATGCACCACACTGCCAGTTCCAATGGTCATCGGCTACTTGATAATCAAATTGATAACCAACTTGATGTAATTCTGCGCCAATATCATCCGCGTGAGCAGGAACCGTTGCTGGCGGATGAGGTTGGCCGCAAATAGCCGGTTTACCTGAGCGGAAAATACCTGCTTTTTCATAACCAATTACGTCTATATTATCACCAAGCCAATCGACATGATCGATTGCAAGACTGGTGATCACGCTAACATCATGATCAACAATATTAGTGGCATCTAATCGCCCACCAAGGCCAACTTCCAGTACAACAACATCCACTTTATGTGTTTTAAATAGTGTTAACGCAGCAAGCGTACCAAATTCAAATAAGCTTAAACTTATATCACCACGCGCTGCTTCAACGCTTGCAAATGCTTTGCTATGTTCACCGTCGTCAAGCTCTTTATTATTGATACGAACACGTTCGTTATAACGTACAAGGTGAGGAGAGCTATAAACACCAACCTTATAACCCGCTTCAATTAAGATAGCTTCTAGCATGGCACAGGTTGAACCTTTACCATTAGTACCCGCAACAGTAATAACACAAGGCGCAGGTTTAAGAAGATTTGCTTTTTCACCCACAGCTTTAACGCGATCTAATCCAAGATCGATTGCACTGGTATGTAATTGCTCAAGATATTTCAGCCATGTTGAAAGCGAGGCTGTCGCTTGTGGTGCAGTCAATCCTGACATGAGAAATCATTCACTTGTTTATAAATTACTTGAGCCATAATTTACCATCGAATCTTAAATAACTTAAACCTATGACGATATAAATTCGATTAAACGCCACGTTAATGGCAATAGCGCTATTACATACTCAAAAAAAAACCGCCTAGCGATTAGCTAAACGGCTTCTATATTCATCAATCAATATAATCAATTAGGTGTTTTCTGAATCTTCAGCTTGGACAGTAGCCTCAACAGACTCTGGCTTACTATCGACAGAAACAACTAACGGTGATGCTTGGTTGGTCATTTTGGCAACAAGACCTGCAACACGCTGACGCATTTCACGGCGATCAACAATCATATCAATCGCACCATGTTCAAGGAGGAACTCACTACGTTGGAAGCCTTCTGGTAGCTTCTCACGTACGGTTTGCTCAATAACACGTTGACCTGCAAAACCGATCAGTGCTTTGGGTTCACCAATATTGATGTCACCAAGCATTGCAAGGGATGCTGATACCCCACCCATAGTTGGATCGGTTAACACAGAGAAGAAAGGTAAGCCTTTCGCTGATAAACGCTCTAACGCCGCACTGGTTTTCGCCATTTGCATCAGTGACATCAGCGCTTCTTGCATACGTGCACCGCCACTTGCAGAGAAGCAGATCAATGGGCAGTTATTTTCAATTGCCGCATCCACTGCTCGTACAAATTTAGCACCAACGACAGAGCCCATTGAACCGCCCATAAAAGAGAATTCAAAAGCACATGCAACAATAGGTAAACCTAAGACTTCCCCTTTCATTGCGATTAATGCATCTTTTTCACCCGTGGCTTTTTGCGCGCTATACAAACGATCTTTGTACTTTTTAGAATCGCGGAATTTAAGCTTATCTTGCGGCTCTAGCTCTGCGGCAATCTCAACTTGCGTATCAGCGTCTAAGAAAGTTTCAAGACGACGACGTGCTTTCATACGCATGTGATGATCACACTTAGGGCACACCTCTAGATTGCGCTCAAGATCTGCATGGTACAGTACTTGATCACAAGAGGTACATTTCGTCCAAACGCCCTCAGGAATCGACACTTTTCGTGAAGAGACAATGTTGCTTTTAGTTAGAATCTTTTCAAGCCAGCTCATGAATGACCTTTATTCTTTAATGCTTCCGCCGTCAATGGCCGAAGATACAAATTCATTGGATAACGATCAGAGATTAAAACACAATCTTACTAATCTGTAGATAAAAAACTGGTACTACCTTATCAAGCTAACCCTTGTAACTCAATCAGCTAAGAATAACGGACCTAATGGTACACGCGGTAAATTGTGCTCTTTCGGGTAATCAACATCAACCAAATACAAGCCTTCAGCTTTGGCTGTTGCTCCTGCTAATGTGCGATTTTTTTGCGCAAGTAGCCACTCAATCCACTCTGGTTTTTCTTCACCTTTGCCGACTTTAATTAAGCTACCTGTGATGTTACGTACCATATGGTGAACAAACGCATTCGCTTTGATATCAATGATCACAAAGTCGCCTTGGCGAGTGACATTCAGGTGCATTAAATTACGCCATGGGCTTCGAGATTGACAGTGAACCGCGCGGAACGACGTAAAATCATTTTCACCCAGTAAGTACTGACCAGCCTCATGCATTTTTTTCTCATCAAGATGGCCGTGATAATGGCTAACACCATTACCTAAAATAGCGGGACGTAAGGCGTTATTAAAAATGATGTAGCGGTAACGGCGTGCTGTCGCAGTAAAACGAGCATGAAAATCCTCATTCACTTCTGTCGCCCAACGTACCGCAATATCTTTAGGAAGATGAGCATTAGCACCCATCGTCCACGCCACCATTTTGCGATCAATATTAATATCGAAGTGAACAACCTGCCCCGTGCCATGAACGCCAGCATCAGTTCGTCCAGCACAGAAGACTTCTACTGGTTGATTGGCGACTTTAGAGAGAGCTTTTTCCAAACGCTCTTGTACGCTATCTACATCACGTTGGCGTTGCCAGCCATAATACTTAGCACCATCGTACTCTACACCTAAAGCTATTCGCATAATTTATTCAACTTCGATTAATCAAACCTATGTAAACCACTAACACGTAATTTACGAAACTGTTCCGAATTATAAGTAATTCACAAGATAAGGGAAAGAATAGCGCGATAGGGATAACATAATGCAGCAAGTAAAAATAAAAAAAGCACGATAGAATTATCTCTACCGTGCTTGTTCTATCTTAAACAAGAGTGATGTTACAACTTCAAAAGCAATCTTTTGGCTTCTGCTTGAAGATCTTGTTCAGCATTTTTCGCAATATCCTCTAATAAACCAACAGCACCTTCGCTATCATTCATTTCTAAATAAGCTTTAGCCAAATCAAGTTTACTTGCATACTCACCATTAGTATCAACATCATAGTCACCAATACTGGCTAACATATCAGGGTACTCGTCAAGCCCTACCTCTAAATTTAAAGGATTGGTATCGGGATCAACTTGCTGATGCGATGGGTCATCTTTCATTAATTCATCAATACTAATATAAGATGGTTTTTCAGCTATAGATTGTTCAGCCAGTAACTCACTGGTTGCTACGTTTTCCAGATCATTGGTATGTAATGAGAAGTCAGACTCTAACGAAACAGACTTCACGTCGTCTTTTACCAAATGCGGTTGTTGTGTCCAATCTTCTTGAGCTAACTCAGGCTCAGATACCGAGGTTTGCCATACTTTAGCATCATCATCAGACAGCTCATCGTCAAAAGTATAATCTGCTTCTAACTCATCTTCTGTTTGCGTTAATAATCCATCACGTTCACCGTCTTCTAAACCCAGCCCAGAGCGCTCCACTTGCTGTTTGGGTAATTCATCCATTAATAATGGTTCAGTCTCAACATCAGTCGTGTTGTCACTAACCTCTTGTGGCTGTATTGACTGAGATGGGCCTTCATTATCTGCATTACCTGCATTATCATTTAATGAATCATCAAACAGTAATGCATCCATATCAAGACCTGCAGAATCAACCATGGTTTGATCCAACTGATCTAATACAACTGGCTTCTCTGTTACCTCAATAGGCTCTTCATTGGGTAAACGTAAACCTTGTTCAATTTCATATTGCTCAAGCTCATGTTGTTCATCCAATGAGGCTTGCAGCGCTTCACCTTCATCAAACTCTGGAATGGTCGTTGGATCGAGTTTTTCAAAAGGATAAACATCCCTTTGAGCGGTATCAAATGGCGATACTTCATTTTCACTAGCAACCGTTGATGCTGGTAACGATGACTCATCAGGTAATTCAGGAGCGGTTTCAGCAACAAAATCTACTGTATTTTCAGGAGATAATTCAGATTTAGGTGAATACTTATCTGCAGCTTCCGCGGCTTGCTGCAATTGACGAATAACATTATCAAGTGCGATTTGCTCATCAATGTCGTTATTAAGTTCTGTTTCGTCAAAAGGCTCAGCATCAGGATCATCCAATGCCGCTTGTTCATCAAATTCAGGTAAATCATCGAGTGATAATACGTCTTGATGAACAGCATCTTCTTGTGGTGATTCATACACATCATCAGCAAATGCTTTTAATGCATCCTCTTCATCAAAAGAAGGAAGATCGTCTACATTCAGCGGTTCATGTTGCTCTGCTGCAACATGACTCGCTAATGCATCTTGCTCATCTAGTTCACGTTCAAGATCTGAAACGGTTAATGGCTTAACATCACTGTCTAGCGATTGACGATAAAAGTCTTCGTCTAAAACATCATCTAAGATCTCATCGAATTTCTGTTCACTACTTGGCGATAAGGTTTGCAGCTCTTCAGTATTTTGTGACTCAAGGACTTCTTTCGATGGCGTATCGCGAGTGTCACTCACAAATTCAGACGTGAAAACATCATTCGGTGCTTCTTCACTTGGCAATTCAGTTACAACTTCAGACCCTAATGTATCAGGCTCTACAGTATCAGCATTGCTTTCATCAGTAAGAGATATGTCTTTTTCCTGTTGAGCATATTTTTCAACATCACTTTCAGGATTAATAACATCCTGTGATTTCTGCTCTAGATCAGAAGCGAATGATGGCGATTCGATAATTTCATCAAGATGTTGATTCTCATTATTAGGAGCATCTTGTTCATCGACTGCTGCTAACTGCTCAGATAAAATTTCATCTAATAATTCAGTACTGGATTCATCAATTGCAATGTGATCTTGTTTTGATGAGATATCAGCATCATTGTCTTTTAATAATTCATCAAGCAATTCAGTACTATCTTCAGCCACTTCTATCGTTGAATCAGATTGTTCCGGTTCATCTTCATCTAAGATCAACTCATCAAGCAATGCTGTACTGTCTTCAGCCACTTCTATCGTTGAATCAGACTGTTCCGGTTCATCTTCATCTAAGATCAACTCATCAAGTAATGCGGTACTGTCTTCTTCAAGTTCAATATCACTACTTAATTCATCATCTTCTACTAACTCATCAAGTAATGCAGTACTACCTTCTTCAAAAACACGTTCATCATCTTGTGTTTCATCCGTCAGTTCATCTGAAACAGTTTGATCTAATTCAGGTAAATCAGCACCAAAGCTACCAAATAATGCATCCAATTCATCTTGGTCAATATTCTCAGAGGCTTTAACTTCAACATCTTTTGACTCATCATTAATTTCAGACGTAGCGCGGTCTTGGCTTTGCTCTTCTGCTTGTTGCAAAATTTCATCTAATAACGATTGCTCTAACAAGCCATTATCTAACTCTTCATCTTCGTTATCTGCTGGCAATGGCTTAACATCGTCATTATCACTAAGATCAAAGTCATCCTGAGATAAATCAAAATCATCGAGACTATTTTCAGAATCTTCATTTTTCGCTGATTCATTGAGAGATTTCTCCCACATTAACGCTAAGGCTTCATCTGAACTTGGCTCGCTCTCATTATCCATTTCATCAAGAGCACGCTCCATGTCTTCTAAACCAATAGCATCATCACCTTTAACTGAAATACTACTACTTAAGTTATTTTCAAAAGCTTCATCAAATTCAATATCATTAACAACTGCTGATTCAGTCTTCGTATCAGCGTCATCGCTAAATTCAGTAACAGGCTCTTTTACCTCTTCTTTCTCATTTTTAGTTGACGGATCATTTTTATCATCAATATCTAACGTAAAGTCAGGCTCATTGAATAGATCATCATCCGCAAACAGGTCATCTAGGTCATCTGAAGTATCAAGAGCTTGCTCATCACCATCAATAGGAGGGATGACAACAGGTGCCGTTTCAGCAGCTGAAGCCTCTGGAGCATTTAATGATTTCACCTCATCTTGCTCTTCTTCTTTACGACGCAATAAGAAGAATGCCAGCAATGCAGCAAGTAAACCGCCAGGAATAATACCAGCAGCAGCTAATGCCCAAGGGTTATTAGCCAGTGAATCAAACCAGGTTGAAGTAGGTGGTGTCACAGGTTGTGGCGCATTTTGCAGTTGTTTTTGTTGCTCTAAGAAAGTCAGCAGTTCTTGGCGTACATCATCGCTATCTTTAACTTGATCTTTTAATGCATCAACTTCTTGTTGCATTTCCGCTAAGCGTAAACGAAGCATGTGGTTACTTTCCACCAGCTTTGTCATTTGCTCATCTGTCATCGCTTTTTGCTGTTCTGATAATTCAGGCTTGGCAGGAATAGCCGTATTTTCTACATTATCAACATCAGCAACTTCAACGTTTTCAGTTTTAGGCGTTTCAGAAATATTCGCGGTTGATTCAGCTGGTGTCGCTGCACTAATCACAGCAGCAGTTGTTGCTACCGCTACCGCTTTCTCTATTGTTTTTGCTGGAACATTTGTTGTTGAGTTAGCCGTTTCATCAACTACCGCCACAGGCTTTACAACTGGCCCTGCGGGCTGTGTGCTTTTTACGTCTTTTTTCGCTGCTTGCTCTGCTTGTATTTTTTGTAGTTCTTCAGGCTTGGGCTTTAATTTTACAACACGTTTTTGGCTAGCTGCCTTTGCTTTAATATAGGGTGCACGTCTTTTATCCGATTCTAATTGACGACGGATCAAGCTCTCTTTCTCGTTCTTAACCTGGCTTAATGTTGGCATAACCAAGGTACTACCAGGGATCAATCCATGAATATTGCTGTTTTCAAATGCTTGTGGATTAACGTGATAAATAGCACCGATAACTTGGTATACAGATACTGAAGCATTAGGACGATTTCGAGATGCGATTGACCACAAGGTTTCTTTTTCACCTGTAGGGCCATAACGACGAGTAGAAAGTGGTGCGGTGTTAGACTGCGAAATTGAACGCAGATCAGGTGTATCAATACCTCGGCTCGCTTGCGAATAGGATCCATCCTCATTCGACGGGCCAATAATCCGAACAGTATTCGCATTCACCACAGGCAAATAAGAAGAAATGGTAACGAAAGCTACCGGTACAATAAAGCGCTTTACTATCTTAGGGATATCAGACACTGCCTGCGTTCCTCTCTGGCAGAGATAAATAAGCCGAAAACGTTAATTCAATGAACGCATTTCGAAACAATACGAGTTGCTTATATGTTCTACAAACTACACATATAACGACAACATAAAGAAAATCTTAAGGTTGTTATGGCTAATTTTTGCTAGCTGACGATGTATGTCAAGTGACTACTTAGGGTTTTACCAGCAAGATCATGGAAATGAGAAAGGAGCAATCTCTTGCTCCTTTTTTTATTTCTTTTACAAATATTCTTCAATTAGCTTTTCAGCAATCTGAATACTATTTGTTGCCGCACCTTTACGAACGTTATCAGCTACAACCCACATATTCAGACCACATGGGTGACTAATATCTTCACGGATGCGACCTACCATCACGTGATCTTTACCTACTGAATCTGTTACCTGTGTTGGGTAATCAGTACCATGGAAGACTTCAATACCATCAGTATTTTCAAGTAGATTAATTGCATCTTCGATAACAACAGGTTGATGCGTTTCAACATGCACCGCTTCTGCATGACCAAAGAAAGCAGAAACACGCACACAAGTTGGGTTAACACGAATACTTGAGTCGCCAAGAATTTTTTGTGTTTCCCACACCATTTTCATTTCTTCTTTGGTGTAACCGTTATCCATAAACTCATCGATATGAGGTATGCAGTTAAATGCAATTTGCTTGTCATAAGCACTGTTTTCAGCTGGCAAACCATTTAGCAATTTTGCTGTTTGACCGGCAAGCTCATCAATTCCCTTACGACCAGAGCCAGATACCGATTGATAAGTCGCAACATTAATACGATCAATACCATAAGCATCTTGAATTGGCTTAAGAGCAACTAACATTTGAATCGTAGAGCAATTGGGATTTGCAATAATATTACGGTTGCGGTAATCAGCAATCGCTTCAGGGTTTACTTCAGGGATCACTAACGGAACATCATACTCATAACGGAATTCAGATGTGTTATCGATAACCACTACACCAAAATCTGTGGCAATAGGCGCCCAATGACGTGATGCTTCAGCGCCTGCTGAAAACAAAGCAATTTGAACTTGGCCCCAATCGAAATCTTCCACGTTCTTCACACGGATTGATTTACCTTTAAAACGTAACACTTTGCCAGAGCTACGATCACTTGCCAGCAAGTAAAGATTGCGAACAGGAAAATTACGCTCTTCTAGCACCTCGACCATAGCTTCGCCGACAGCACCTGTTGCGCCTAGTATTGCGATATCATATTCCTGACTCATTGAGTGACCTCTACTACTGTAAAACCTAATTTAGCCAGCGACTCTACCTCAAAATCGGCCTTGCCTGCTACTGTAATTGCACTATATTCACGGCGATCCCAGTAGTTTTTTCGCATCATATCAAAAGCAGTGGCCATTTTGCTGTTATCGTCACCAGCTAGCTGCATTTGACGACGGAACATACCGTCATCTTTACGTACATCATACACTAATTGGGTAAGGCTAAATAAACTTGCCTCGTCCCATTGACGACTTAATTCAACTTGAGGAATTGGCGCAACAGGCAATAGTTCACTCGCATCTACCTGCTTATCAACACCTAGAAACTCACAAAAGCGGTTGAAAACCATGGTTGTTCCACGCGCTTTACCTTCAAGCCCATATCCAGCTACATGCGGTGTCGCAAAAGCTAAATACGGTAGTAGCTCTAAATCCACCAATGGCTCTTGCTCAAACACATCAAGTACTGCTGTAAGTGCCTTCCCTGTACCATTATGAGAAGCCACTAAGGCCGCTTTTAAAGCACTATTATCAACAATAGGACCACGTGCCGCATTAATTAAAATAGCATTGGGTTTTAATGCATTTAGAAAAGCGTCGTTGACTAAGTGATGAGTTGGAAACTCGACATCGCGAGTTAACGGGGTATGGGTTGTGATGACATCACACTCAGCAAGTAGCGTTTCAACTGAATCAAATTGACGCGCATCGCCTTCCGCTTGCTTTAATGGATCGTTAAGCAGATAACGAATACCTAATGCATCTAAACATTTCGCCAAATATGAGCCAACATTACCAGCACCAATGATCCCAACAGTGCGATCAAAAATAGAAAAGCCTTGTTGCTGGCCTAATACCATTAAGCTACTCAGTACGTACTCGGCAACACCCACTTTGTTACAGCCTGGTGCTGCTGTGAAAGTAATACCACGCTCAGCTAATAGCGGTTGATCAACATGATCTTGTCCTGCTGTTGCAGTTCCCACAAATTTTAACTTATCAGCTTTTTCTAACAGACTGTTATTAACTTTCGTCACCGAGCGGATCATCAGGGCATCAATCCCTACCAAATCATCAGCCGTTAAATTTCGACCTGGTTTGGCGATGACCTCACCAAGCTCACTAAACAACGCCAACGCATACGGCATATTTTCATCAATAAGGATTTTCATTTCGGCTTCCCTGCTTTACTTAATCAGCCCCGAATAAATCTCGGGTATATACTTTTTCTTGTACATCTTGAAGTTCAACCGCCATACGGTTCGAAACAATCACATCAGACATCGCTTTAAATACATCAAGATCTTTGATGACTTTAGAATTAAAGAATTCATCTTCTTCCAGTACCGGTTCAAACACCACCACTTCAATGCCTTTGGCTTTTATGCGTTTCATGATGCCTTGAATACTGGATGCGCGGAAATTATCAGATCCTGATTTCATAATTAAGCGATAAACGCCTACAACTTTAGGCTGTTTAGCAATAATTGAATCAGCAATGAAATCTTTACGTGTGGTATTCGCATCTACAATCGCACCAATAATGTTATTCGGTACATCACGGTAATTCGCGCGTAATTGCTTAGTATCTTTCGGTAAGCAGTAACCGCCATAACCAAAAGATGGATTATTATAATGATTGCCAATGCGAGGGTCTAAGCCTACGCCTTCGATAATCTGACGACTATCTAAGCCCAATGCTTCTGCATAGCTATCAAGTTCATTAAAATAAGCCACACGCATCGCAAGGTAAGTATTGGAAAATAATTTTACCGCTTCTGCTTCTGTAGAATCTGTAAATAAAACGGCAATATCTTGCTTTTCAGCACCTTGTTTTAATAGTCCAGCAAAGATCTCAGCTCGCTCTGAACGTTCACCGACAATAATACGAGAAGGATGTAAATTATCGTACAGTGCACGACCTTCGCGTAAAAACTCTGGCGAGAACATAATATTTGTAATGCCGAACTGTTTTTTAATACTTTCTGTATATCCAACAGGCACGGTTGATTTAATCACCATGGTCGCTGATGGATTTTTCTCTATCACATCTTTAATAACGGCTTCTACTGAGCTGGTATTAAAGTAATTTGTGATAGGATCATAATCAGTTGGGGTCGCTATAATGACAAATTCAGCGCCATCATAAGCATGTGATGCATCCGTTGTTGCTACAAGGTTCAATACTTTATGCTGTAAAAACGCTTCAATTTCCGTATCAACAATTGGAGAGAGACCTTGATTAATTAACGCAACTTTCTCTTCAATAATATCGAGTGCAACAACCTCATTATGCTGAGATAACAGCACCGCATTAGACAGACCGACATAGCCGGTTCCCACCACAGTAATTTTCATTACCTAACCTCAATGAATAAATGTGCAAGTAACTGTAATTCAACCCTTGCCTACTGACTTTAGTGTAACTGAAAACATGTTAAAAAAACAAAAGCAGCAATAACTAACAACTATCTCACTGTATTATTGAAAAAGAGTGAATAAAAAAAGAGCCATAATCACTTATGGCTCTTTCTTAATATAAACGGTGAGTAATTAAATACGA
Organism: Photobacterium sp. GB-36; assembly: GCF_003026135.1. Lineage (NCBI taxonomy): Bacteria > Pseudomonadati > Pseudomonadota > Gammaproteobacteria > Vibrionales > Vibrionaceae > Photobacterium > Photobacterium sp. GB-36. Next base: position 79,629 of record NZ_PYNY01000014.1, read on the forward strand.
TTACGCTTCGTATTTCTTAATCACTAGTGTTGCGTTAGTACCACCAAAACCAAAGCTGTTAGACATAACAGTCTTCAGTTCAACATCACGCTTCTCAGTCACAATATCAAGACCTTGTGCTGCTTCGTCTAGGTTATCAATATTGATGCTTGGTGCAACAAAACCGTGCTCTAACATCAATGTTGAATAAATCGCTTCGTGCACACCCGCCGCACCCAATGCGTGACCCGTCATGGCTTTTGTTGCAGAAATTGCAGGGCTGTTTTCGCCAAATAGCTCTTGGATTGCACCTAACTCTTTCACATCACCAACAGGCGTTGATGTACCGTGAGTATTGATATAGTCAACAGTCGCATCTAGATCTTGCATCGCCATCTTCATACAACGAACTGCGCCTTCACCTGAAGGTGCAACCATATCGTAACCATCAGATGTTGCGCCATAACCAACGATCTCACCGTAGATTTTTGCGCCACGTGCTAGTGCGTGTTCTAGCTCTTCAACCACAACCATACCGCCACCACCAGAAATCACGAAACCATCGCGATCAGCATCATAAGTACGTGATGCTTTTGATGGATCATCATTATACTTGGTTGATAGTGCGCCCATTGCGTCAAACATCATCGTTAATGACCAATCTAGCTCTTCACCACCACCGGCAAAAACAACGTCTTGTTTGCCCAGTTGGATTAGCTCTAATGCGTGACCAATACAGTGTGCAGATGTTGCACATGCTGAGCTCATAGTGTAGTTAACACCACGGATCTTAAACGGTGTTGCTAAACACGCAGAAACCGTTGAAGACATTGTACGGGGTACCATGTAAGGACCCACACGTTTCACGCCTTTTTCACGTAGCGTATCAACTGCAATGTATTGGTTATACGAAGACGCGCCACCTGAACCTGCCACAAGACCAGTACGCTCATTAGAAACTTGATCTTCAGCTAAGCCTGAATCGGCAACCGCTTGTTCCATTGATAGGTAAGCAAAAGCGGCAGCGTCACCCATGAAACGCATTTTTTTACGATCAATATGTTCTGCTGGGTTAATTTTCAAATCACCCCAAACATTTGAACGTAGTTTCATTTCAGCAAACTGCTCAGAAAAATTAATGCCTGACTTGCCTGTTTTCAATGACTCTAGTACTTCTGCAACGTTGTTACCAATACTAGATACAATGCCCATGCCTGTAATTACGGCTCGTTTCATGATGACTTCCTACTAAAATTAATTGGATATAGCCTAACCGTGAACTTTCTCTACGGTGGATTTTCTCCCAAACGGCTTTAAGATGCGCGTTCATAACAGCAATTTCACCGTCTTAACGGAACATCATATCTTAAAGCGGTTTGGCGTTTGTTATACCGAGATAACAGAGCTATCGACTATAACGGCTTTAGTGGTAAAAAGTGGTCAGCTTTCCTGATATTCGGGTACAATCGGTTCAAAATTGCCATTTCTTTCTATATTACGCCTAAAAGTGGTGATATTTAAACCAAGTTTTTCATAATCGTTTGTCCGTTATAAAAGAGGTTTCCCTTTTGTCTTCTTCACAACAAGAAAAATCCCCCTTACAAATTGAAAATGCCGTTCTTGATTGGAATGATGTGGGAACCCCCGTCTCAAATAACTTTGATGATGTCTACTTCTCCAACGTTAATGGATTAGAAGAAACGCGCTATGTTTTCATTAAGCAAAATGGCTTACCTGAGCGCTGGATTGACGGTGACCGTCGTCGTTTTGTTATTGCAGAAACAGGATTTGGTACCGGATTAAACTTTTTAGCCGTATGGAAAGCATTTAAAGATTACCGCTCTCAACACCCTGATGCCACAACCACTGAGCTACATTTTATCAGCTTTGAAAAATTCCCGGTAACTCAGCAAGATTTGATTAAAGCCCATCAAGCATGGCCTGAACTTGCTGAGTTTGCAGAGCAACTTCATGCCCATTACCCACCCGCTATTGCAGACTGTCATCGTATCGTATTAGAAGATGGCATGATCACCTTAGACCTCTGGTTTGGTGATATTAAAGATTGTATGCCTCAAGTATGGGTTGGCGATGAGGGTATCGTCGATGCATGGTTCCTTGATGGTTTTGCCCCTAGCAAAAACCCTGAAATGTGGAATCAAAACTTATTTAACGGCATGGTTAAAATGGCACGTAAAGATTGTAGCGTAGCAACCTTTACCGCTGCGGGCTTTGTTCGTCGAGGGTTAATAGAAGCCGGTTTTGATATGCGCAAAACCAAGGGCTTTGGTACTAAACGTGACATGATCGTAGGTCACGTTGTTGAACGTCAGCATAAAACGAATATTATGCCTTGGTATAATCGTGAAGCACAGACAGAGCCAAACGCAAATATTGCGATTATTGGTGGTGGTATCGCATCTGCAACTACCGCACTGTCTTTGCTTCGTCGAGGTCAAAATGTCACATTATATTGCGCTGACAATGAACTTGCTGAAGGTGCATCAGGCAACCGACAAGGCGCTGTCTACCCGCTATTGAATGGCAATAATGATAAGTTATCCCGTTTTTTCTCTAGCGCTTTTATCTATGCACGACAACTTATAGAGCAAGCCGCAATTCACAGCGATTTTAGTCATAACTGGTGTGGCGTAACTCAACTGGCGTGGGATGATAAATCAAGCCATAAACTCGCAAATATCATCAATGGTGGTTTTGCATCTGAACTTGTTCATCATCTCGATAAGGAACAAACCAAACAAATCACGGGTATTGAAACCGGTTTTGAAAGTGTTCATTACCCACTTGGCGGATGGCTATCACCTAAAGAGTTAACCACAGCGTTAATTGAACATGCCGTTAATGAAGGGAAACTGACGCTACAAACACAAAAAGAATTATGTCAGCTAGAACAAGTTAACAAAACTCAATGGCAACTGACTTTTACAGATGGTAGTGAAACGCGGCATAGCACGGTTATTTTGGCTAATGGTCACCGCTTTAATCAATATCCTCAAACCCAGCAGATCCCTGCTTCTTCTGTACGCGGGCAAGTCAGCCACGTGCCGACCACCCCATCACTGGGCGAGCTAAAAACGGTGCTTTGTTATGACGGCTATCTCACTCCAATAAACCCAGAAACCCAAAGCCACTGCATTGGAGCAAGTTACGATCGTCGTAATATTGATCTTAATTTTAATGAAAACGACCAACAAGATAACAAGCAACGGTTAGTAAACTGCTTACCTAATGTTGAGTGGCCTAAACAAATTGATATCGATGGCTTTGATGTTCACAACAGAGCACGTGTTGGTATTCGTTGTGCAGTACGAGATCACTTACCGTATGTGGGTAATGTTTGTCGTTATGATGATTTATTACAGCAATACGATGATCTTAGAGATAATCAAACGTCAGCGAAAGGTGCCCCAATCTATAGCAATCTTTTTGCTATTGTTGGTTTAGGCTCTCGTGGATTAAGCTCAGCACCATTACTCGGTGAACTCTTAGCATCGCAAATTTGTGGTGACCCACTACCACTACCACTTGACGTACTTGAAGCGCTCCACCCAGGTCGTATGTGGGTTAGAAAGCTACTTAAAGGCAAAGCAATTCAGGCACTATAAATTAATAAAAAAGCGCAATGACTATCCTCTAATTACTAGCGGATAACTTATTGCGCTTTCTTTATTTTACCGTTACTTCAATTCTGCCGACATAACATTCATTAGTTCATTATTTTCATCGCCAGATAAATCCCATACAAAAAGACCTGCAAGCTTGTTTTTCTTCACCCAATCAGCTTTGGCTTTTACCGAGCGTGAATCATCATAACTAATAAAGACTTGTTTCTCTTCATTCCACAAGTAAGGTGCCTCAGCTTTCTCGTCATAACCTGAGATATAGCCTTGTGCTTTTGTATAGTTACGTTTTAAGTCCCAATACATAAAGTAGCCAGGCTCTTGTGCTGACGTACCAAAACTTGCACCTTGCGTAGAAGAAAGCTCTTTCGGAATGGCTTTGCCATCAAATCCTTTGGTTCCTTCCCAGCCTCTACCATAAAATGCCGCACCAACAACTAATTTATCAGCAGGGATCCCCAGAGAAATCATTTTATTCACAAAGACATCGGTGCCCATTCCCCACCAACCATTATCCGTTGCATGAAGATTAGTTAAATGCCCTGTTTGTGTCCCCCATCCACCTAAATAATCATAAGTCATCGCAAACATATTAGTTAAGTGCGGCGCAACAGCAGCCCAATCAATCGACTCAGCTTTGCTTCCTACACCAACAGCAGTAGAAAGCTCATATTCACGCCCTGTTTTTTTCTCTAAGTTATCTAACTCTGCACGTAGTGTTTTCACTAAATGGGTATACGCTTCTTTTTCTGATGCTTTCTGCTCTTCCGATAATTTAGTATCAGGGTTCCAAGGAGAGGTTGTTAAACCGCCACCACCTGGGTACTCCCAATCTAAATCAATACCATCGAAAAAGTCATACTGAGCAATAAGTTCAACGGCTGATTTTGAAAAGTGCTCAATAGATGCTTTATCTTTTGCCATTGCATGGAAAGGTTCAGACATTGTCCAACCACCAAAAGAAGGCAATATTTTTAGTTCCGGCTTTTCATTTTTTAAATCTTTAAGCTGAGCAAAATGTCCTTTATAAGCAACCTTAGCTTTCGTCGGCCCAAAATCTTTCTGTAATGCTGATACTTGATCAACTATCACCGCACTAAAAGGCTCTTTACCCTGACATGCAGCTTCAATTTGTTTCTGTACCGCATCACTCGCACCTTGATGTGGACCACACATGCTTAAAAAAGCATAAATAACATGAGTAAGCTTATCTGCAGGAATATCTTTAACAGTATAAGGATTAGCTTCATTATTGTATTGCCAGTCGGCAAAGTAACCCGCAACAACAGGAGAATCAGCGGCAACGGCTGAAGAGCTTAATAGAGCGGCTATCGTAATAGGTAAAATCGCTTTCATAAATGTCCTTATTTATCATTATAACTAGCGGCTAATGCTTTTAGCTTCACAATAAAAACAGAACAACAGCTAAGATAACAATAAGCCAATATAGAGTAATGACTACCTTAGTTTGAATATTGATAAGAAGGGATAAATAAAAAGCGTAAAGACTAATTTTTAGATATTTTTCAGATTCAGCTCTTATTTATAATTGAAATGAAATTTAAACCATTAATTTTATTCAATACAAAGCATCTTATTATATTGAGAGCAAACAGCGTAATCACTCTCAAAATAAAGACATTAGAAATACTATCGAATTATATTGCTATTCATGAGCAGCAATAATGATATGGGCTTCGGGCTTACAGTCTTGTAAACATTTTGCCAGTTGTGTTTGCGCAACAACATCACCATGAACAACACGGATCACAGAGGGACCCTCATTGATCCCAGCAACAAACTTGACCAAATCATCTTGCGCAGCATGAGCCGAATAACCTGACATTTGATAAATATTGGCTTTAACATCTATTACTTTATTATGTATTTCAACCACTTCATCACCGTTACATAACGCTCGCCCCAGTGTGCCTTCTGCTTGATATCCAGCAAAAATGACATCCGTTCTGGAATCTGGCAATAACGCTTCTAAGTAATTAACAATCCGTCCGCCTGCACACATTCCACTTGCGGCAACGATAATCGCAGGCTCCCCTGAATGCTTTAAACGATTAACTAACTCGATATGATCTTGATGTGTTTCTATCGTAATACACTGTTCAAAAGAAAGAGGGTGACGCCCCATATAACGTCGATCTTTTGCTTCTTTTGACCATAACTCTTGAAAATGCCGATATTGCTCCGTCACTTTCAACGCCAATGGTGAATCTAAGATCACTGGCAATGATTTCCAACGACGATAGGTATTATCATGACTAGAACCTGTTAACACATCGGCTAATATATTCTCAATATCAAATAATAGCTCTTGTGTACGACCTACACTAAAAGCAGGAATTAAAATTGCTCCGCCATCTTGTAATGAATGTTCTATAATTTTCCGCAAATGAGCTTCACGTTGCTGGGTATTATGTAGGGCTTTGTCACCATAAGTACTTTCAATCACAAGCACATCGGCTTTTTCAGGAGAAACAGGATCGGTTAATAGTGGTGTATTACAAGGGCCGAGATCGCCACTAAATACTACAGTATTTTGTTCTGGAAGCTCGACTTCTATATAGGCAGAACCTAGAATATGACCGGCTTGACGAAAGCGAACAGAGACACTATCTCCATTTAATAAAACGACTTTCGCCCAACAATCATAAGGAACAGGACGTATTCTTTGCTGAATAAGTTGTGTAAATTGCTGACATTGCTGAGAGTTAAAACCTAATTGGATTTTTAAACCATCTTCAAGCATTAATGGCAATAATGCTGCCGTTGCTTCTGTCGCATAAATTGGACCGGTAAAACCAGCGGCAAGTAACCATGGTATACGACCAATATGATCAATATGGCTATGAGTGATCAAGAGCGCTTCAATACGTTTAACATCGAATTCAATATCAAACTTATTATTCTTACTTTCAGCACCCTGAAACAGACCACAATCAATTAATAGGCTGCTATTACCAATCACTAACTCATGGCACGATCCTGTTACGCCAGTTTTTGCTCCATGGTGAATAATATCCACGAACATTCCTTGTGTTTATATTTCGTCCAATTTTTGATAATGACAGAGCCATTACCATGATAGAAATATTAACAACTAGAATCGGATCAGGCTCACGAAATCAACGAAAAACAATCTTGTAACACGCAAATAACGCACTACTGACTCAATAAATAAACCATATTTATAAACGGAAGATTAAAGTTTAGCCACCCACGCTTGTGAGGCTTGTTCCACTAACATTAATGAATGCTCAAACGCTTCACGACTTTGACGGTATGGATCAGGAATATCACGCTGACCAATCCATTGCCCGAATAGCATGGTTTTACCTCGCGCTTCAGGCGCAATATTGGTCACAGCTTCAATATGGCCTTTTTCCATCACTAGAATTAAATCATATTCATGACATAGTTCAGGCGTTAGTTGCTGTGCTTGGTGATGGGACAAATCAACATCATATTGCTCCATCACCTCACATGCCATCGCATCAGCACTCTTGCCAATTAACCCACTTTTTTGAGTTGCAATACCCGCAGAGGCGATATGTTTCGCTGGCAACTTTTTCTGCAAAAGACGTTCACCCGAAGGAGAGCGACAAATGTTACCAACACATACCGCGAGGATTTTGTTGAACATGGTTAACTCCGTTTAATTATATTCAATAATCGAAAGTAAACAAAAAGGCCAAGTAATATAGTACTTAGCCTTTCATTTATTTTCTAATTTTATTCTACGTTAAATTATTTTATTTAGCGTTTTTATTAAACGCGCTCTTTAATAAAACAATTGCAACACCGAGCATCATACCAAGTAAGAAACCTAATACTGCAATGAGTGGACGCTTTGGCTTATCACGACTGATTGGATAATCAATATTTTGCAAATAGCGAACACTTTTTAAGGCTAGATTATGATCCATTTTAATTTTAGAGAGTAACTCTAATTTAGTTTGAATAATTCCAAGCTGAGGCTGGAACACACTAAGATCTGTAATTTTTTTAAGAACCTTACTTTTTTCAGTTAGAGCTTCTGTTCCAAGATCGATTTGGAATAACTCACCATTATTGTTCATATCGGCTAATGGTTTAGTTACATCAGCTGATTTAGCCATATCTAAAGCATAATTTGTTTTGATTAATTCATTTGCTAGCTGTTGTTTAGCATTAGCCTCTAACGATATTTTGTTAGCTTGTAAAATTTGTTGGTGATATGAAATTTTAGCATCAAGTTCATCAATTAAATCATTACGAACTTTATTTGAGATAGCATCTGAGTACGCAACTAAAAGATCGTGTGCTAATGTTGAAGACGTCGCCTCAAAGCTCAGTTGATAAAAATCTGGTTGATTTTTTTTATCGGGTTGTGATGCTGAAATTCTTTTTGCCCAACGAGTGATAAACAGTGCTTTGTTTTCATCAGTAAGCTTTGCTTCATCAGCATATTGCTTCATGATCTCATTATTTTCAATAAATGCTTTTTTATTATCAAAAGCATTAAACTCAGTAATGTAATCATTTAATAAAGCACCACTACTCAAAATTCCATTTATTTTTGAAGGGTTATTAATGACAGCATATAGGTTTGTTATTTGACTCCGAATATTAGCGGTATTTTGGTACTGTCCTGCTGTTATAACAGCTTTCGATGTCCACCACTGCTGAGCCGTGAATGCATAAACAATCGCACAAATAGTAAACACAATTGTACATAAAGCTATTGTCACTTTACCTTGCCAAATTATTTTGACTAACTCAACTAAATCAATCTCATCACTTGGAGAGTTATTTACAGCTTGAATATCACTCATTATTTTTCCACAAACCTAAAAACTAAGCCGAAACTTTTTGCCACATTTGGCACACAAGAACATAATCTGATGGAGAAAGCTCACTTTTTGCATCAGCAATGCTTTGCCCTACTTTTTCCTGCATTGCTGATAGTTGTGATTCATTTTCTAATTCACAATCAGCAGCCGCTAATGAAATATGCCCACGCAAATAACCACCAGCAAACAGCTCATCGTCTGTTGCAGTGTCTATCCCATCGTCGATAAGCTGCAATAGCCTCTCTTCATATTCTTGAATTGTCATTTCCTATCCTATACACAACCCATTTCGTTATATCGAACGTGTTGTATGAAATCCTGTTCTGTTAACTGTTTAATACCATAAAAAGCTCGAAATGCATCAGATAGCATTTTTGCTCGTTCTGGAACTCCGCACTCTAAATAGATTAGCACTTGTTCACGTACTTTTAACGTGAACGCTACCCTATCAGGCTCACAGTCACCACTCAAGTTGTCACAGCTTACTTGGAATTTAAATCCGCAACTTGCTGATAAAATCCACTCTATGGCCTGTGGTTTAATCTCTACTTTCTCGAATGCTGCTTGAACAGCTTCAGAGCGTCCATCAGGTTCATACCAATAACCATAATCCTCTAATTTGCGTCGTTCAGCACCTGCGATACACCAGTGTGCTAACTCATGCATTGCCGAGGCAAAATAGCCACGGGCAAAAATTATCTGATTATGCTGTCGCTCACTAGAAGCTGGCAGATAAATTGGCTCTTCACCGCCTAGAAGTAACTCTGTATTGAGACTGTCTAAAAATAACCCATTGAAAATAACGATTAAGTCGTTGTAATCATGTCTCATTCTAATGGTAACTTCTGAAATACATAACTTATCGATTATACAATGCAGTGAATCTAAGTGCGAATATTCTTAAGGTGACAGACTATGACAAACGTCATGTTATTGTCATTTTATAAAGATATGACAATTTTTGCTTACTTTTCAGTCAACTACTCTAATAAAAATAAGAATACGCTACTCAAAGCATAACAAACTTAAATACTCAGCTATTAATATAGGATGAATTAAATTCATGCATAACCATTTTCTTTTCATTAGAAGTAGATGACTATCACAAATACAATCAGTTCAATTTCTTTTTGGACGATGAATATCATGCTGCTTTCAATTTTATATATTATTGGCATTACTGCAGAAGCAATGACCGGTGCATTAGCAGCAGGTAAACGCCACATGGATTGGTTTGGGGTAATGCTGGTTGCAAGTGCTACTGCAATTGGTGGCGGCACGGTACGAGATATTTTACTCGGTCACTATCCACTAGGTTGGGTAGCTCACCCACAATATTTAGTGATCACGTGCGTTGCAGGGATTTTAACTACCTATTTTGCCCGTTGGGTAGTTCGTTTTCATAAAGTGTTTATCTTGCTCGATGCTATCGGCTTAATCGTTTTTAGTATTATTGGATGCCAAGTTGCAATGACAATGGGGCTTTCTCCAATTATTTGTGTTGTTGCGGCGGTAGTGACAGGCGTATTTGGTGGTCTGCTACGTGATATGATCACTCGCCGTAAACCTATGGTGCTACATAAAGAGCTTTATGCATCGGTCGCATTTATTGCAGGTATTATGTATTACGCCATGTCGTATATAGGTATCCATCCTGATATCACCACACTCATTACTTTAATTACAGGTTTTAGTCTACGCATGGCTGCTGTCTATTTTAGCTGGAGCTTACCTGTGTTTGAGTTTAAAGAAGAAACCTTCCACTAAAGCTCAACGTATTATTAGATAAAGCAAAGCCACGCTGAATACATCAAGGCGTGGCTTTTATATATCAATTAGTTTATTTGGTTAAATCTTCGGTGTATCGGTAGCAACATCTGCGTTTTGACCACGATGACGTAATAGATGATCCATTAAAGTAATCGCTAACATGGCTTCAGCAATAGGTACCGCACGAATGCCAACACATGGATCGTGGCGACCTTTCGTCACAACTTCCGCTGATTCACCCTGCTTAGTAATGGTTTCACCAGGAACCGTAATACTTGATGTTGGCTTAAGCGCAATATGTGCCACAACATCTTGACCAGATGAAATACCCCCTAAAATGCCACCAGCATGATTAGTTTTAAAACCTTCCGGTGTCATCGCATCACGGTGTTCGCTTCCACGTTGTTCAACCACATCAAAGCCATCACCAACTTCAACACCTTTTACCGCATTAATACTCATTAAAGAGTGCGCAATATCGGCATCCAAGCGATCAAAAACGGGTTCACCTAAACCAACAGGGACATTTTGCGCAACTACGGTAATTTTCGCACCGATTGAGTCGCCTTCTTTTTTCAGCTTACGGATCAATTCATCGTAAGCTTCAACTTTATCGATATCAGGGCAGAAAAAGGCGTTTTGCTCGATTTGCTCCCAATCTACTTTATCTATTTTTACGTCACCCATTTGTGATAGGTAAGCGCGTACTTCAATGCCATGTACTTGCTTTAGGTATTTCTTTGCCACAGCACCTGCAGCAACACGCATTGCCGTTTCACGAGCAGATGAGCGACCACCGCCACGATAATCTCGTACCCCGTATTTTTGATGGTAAGTGTAATCAGCATGTCCTGGACGGAATAAGTCTTGAATATTCGAGTAATCTTTAGAGCGTTGATCGGTATTTTCAATCAAGAGACCGATAGATGTGCCCGTTGTTACACCTTCAAATACGCCAGATAGAATTTTCACTTCATCCGGTTCGCGACGTTGCGTGGTATATTTTGATGTTCCCGGACGACGGCGATCCAAGTCATGCTGCATATCAGCTTCAGTTAATGCGAGTCCCGGTGGGCAGCCATCTATAATACAGCCCAGCGCCAAGCCATGGCTTTCGCCAAATGTGGTGACGCGAAATAGTTGTCCAATCGTATTTCCTGCCATTACTTCCTCTGTGATATCTCTATGCTTACATGCATTTTTAATTTTTACTAATACAGACATAGTGCAAAGTTGTCCGATAGATTGCAAGAACAAGTGTACAAATTGCCGCCAGTGCCATCTTTCCAAAACAAAAAAAGCGACAGGCTTTCACCTATCGCTTTTATTTAGCTCTTTAAATTAGAGGTTAAGCTGTTGCTAATGCTCGTTCAGCCTTCGCTTTACGTACTTTCTTAAGTGTTACCGCAACAAGAGCAGTAACGACCATACCTGATGCCATACATAATAGGGCAAGAACCGGTTTGTTCATCGCACCCAGTAGAGCAACAACTGGACCACCGTGTGCTACGCTGTTGGTAATACCGAAAGAGAACGCCATCACTGCAGCAACCATACTACCTAACACGTTTGCTGGAATCACCGACAGCGGATCTTGCGCTGCAAATGGAATTGCACCTTCAGAGATACCTACTAAGCCCATTGCACCTGCCGCTTTACCGGCTTCAACTTCTGATTGCTCAAAGATATTTAACTTACGACCAAGTACTGTTGCTAAGCCCATGCCTAAAGGAGCGACTGGAATAGCACATGCCATTGCACCCATGAACTGTGTATGACCGTTTGCAATCATACCAACAGAGAACAAGAACGCGACTTTGTTAAAGGGACCGCCCATATCAAAGCCAGCCATACCACCCAGTACAATACCGAGTAATACTACGTTACCTGTGCTCATTTCAGTAAGCATGCTGTTCATGCTATCCATTAATCCAGCGATTGGCGCACCAATAACGAAGATAAATAAGCTAGCGATAAACAAGGTACCCGTAATTGGCGCAATAAGAATCGGCACTAATGGCTGCACCATCTTATGGTAATTACGTGTTGCAACCCAGCGAACGAAGTAACCCACCAGCAAGCCTGCAACAATGGCACCAATAAAGCCAGTACCCGCACTTGCGTCATAAAATGAACCGTTATTAGCAATCCAACCACCGATAAAACCCGGTGCTAACGCAGGACGGTCGCCAATCGCAAAAGCAATGTAACCCGCAAGAATTGGGATCATTAAAGTAAACGCAACAACACCAACATCGAGCACTTTTTGCCATAAACTACCCGCAGGGATCTGCATACCGGCATCTGTTGGTTGACCACCAATGGCCAGTGATAATGCGATTAACAAACCACCGGTAACTACAAACGGGATCATGTGCGATACACCGTTCATCAAATAACGATATAAGTTCGAACGGGTTTGCGCGACTTTGCTTTCGCTCGAATCAGAGGTGTCATCACCATCAGCTTCATAAGCTTTCGCTACTAATGCTTGTTGAATAAGACCTTTTGCATCTTTAATTGGCGCTTTTACGCCAGTTTTAATCAGTTTTTTACCAGCAAAGCGAGCCATATCGACTTGCTTATCACAGCTAACCACTATCGCTTCTGCACGAGCAATTTCTTCAGCTGTTGGGGAGTTTTTGACACCAATTGAGCCATTAGTTTCTACTTTTACTTCATACCCAAGCTCAGTACCGGCTTTTTCTAATGCTTCAGCGGCAAGGTAAGTATGAGCAATTCCAGCAGGACAGCCAGTCACACCAATGATCAAACCTTTCGTTTGAGCTTGCGTAACGGCTTGCTCTTTTTCTTCAAGCAATAAGGCTAAGGCTTCTTTTTCAGTCTTAGCGGCTAAGAACTTCTCAACAAAACCATCTTCAATCAACTTTGATGAAAGTTCAGCTAAGACTTCAATATGATGGTTATCGCCGTTATCAGGTGATGCGATCATGAAAAACAGTTGTGATGGTTTGCCGTCTTCTGCGCCGTATTCAATACCGGCACGGCTAACACCAATCGCTACCGCAGGCTGTGCAACGGCTGCACTTTTCGCATGAGGGATAGCGATCCCTTCTTCAAATCCTGTATTGCCTAATTCTTCACGTGCTTTTACATCAGCAATGAATTGCGTTTTATCAGCCACGCGCCCTTGCGCTGCCAATATTTCAGCCATTTCATTAAACACGTCATCTTTGGTTTTCGCCTTAAGATTAAGGTTAATTAAGCTTTCGTTGATCAAGGAAGTGATCATGTTCTATCCCCAAGAATTATTTTTATCGCCCATCACACTGCGCTTGATGGATTTGAGTATGGGAATATTGTCTAGTGTTTGGCTGCTTCAAAATAGAGCATAGAAAAGGCTTTAACTGGATAAATGTAACCTTAGAACAAGGATGTGAACTATCACACATTTTACTCAAACATCAATAAACTGATAGGGTAAAGATTAAAATCTTTTTTTATCAATCAATTAAGGTTAAATTAAAGTTTAAACATATACAAAAACCTATAGCGATAAATTTTTATTAACTAGAAATAACACACATCCGACATTCCATCTCAGCCTACTTTTAGTGAAAGACTTCACACTATCAAAAATAAAAAAAGCGACAGAATATTCTGTCGCTTTAAATAAGTGCTAGGACGTTAGATCTGCTTAGTTGTAGGCGCGGGCAAAAGTACCAACACAAGTGACTTGATACTGCTCAGTATAAGCCGGAATAAACACTGACTGACCTTTCTCTATTTCAACACTATCACCATTACTATGAGTCAATGTTACAGGTGCATCAATAGCAAAAACGATTTCAGCACTATTCACCGTAAGACGAATATTGTCTACTTGCTTGTAAACACTGAACTTAAAATCAGGAACAGGGATAGCGTAATGTAAACCATTTTCTGCTTGTGTTGGGGCTAATAGCAATGAATCAAACGCCATTGGCGTAAAATAGGTGTTTGCAACGAGCTCAGGTACATCCATGTATTTTGGCGTTAAACCAGCGCGCAATACATTATCGGAGTTCGCCATGATCTCTAAACCCGTACCTTTAATGTAGGCATGTGGCGTACAGGCACTCAAAAACATCGCCTCACCCGGTTGAAGGGTTAATACATTTAACATTAACGGTGCAAATAAACCGATATCACCAGGATATTGCTCAGCTAACTCTGATAATAAAGCAAACAATGGCTGATCTTTATGTGCTTCACTGTAAGCCAATAATGCGTTTACCGCTGAAGCTTTTTGCTCACCTTCTAGCGATAACATTGCCGCAAAGAAATCACGTAAGCCCGCTTCCGTTTGATTTACATTAAATGCAGCGACTAGCTCACTAATAGTCGTAATTTCAAGTGCATTGAACTGCGCAGCAATATCTTCAATTTGGCGGAAACCATTCATCGCTTGGTACGGCGTTAACGCAAAGACTAACTCTGGCTTGTGGTTTGGATCTTTGTAATTACGGTTCGCCGCATTACGCGCAATGCCCATTTGCTCTTCTTTCGCAAAGCCGACTTCTGCTTGCTGCTTATTTGGGTGAACCTGAATAGACAGTGCTTTTTCTGCCGCTAACACTTTAAATAAATACGGCAGCTCACCAAATTGTTGCTGGGTTTGCACACCAATGATCGCATCCGGATCCGTTGCAATAAAGTCAGACAGCTTTACCGCTTTTCCCTGCATTTCAATTTCAGAGCAGCCATTCGCATGAGCGCCCATCCATAATTCTGCTTGTGGTTTCGCTTCAGGGTTTGCGATACCAAACAAAGATTCAATCGAGGTTTTACTTCCCCATGCATAATCTTGAATCACGTTATTCATTTTAAAAAACACAGGACGGTGAATTCCAGCCATATTCATTCCTAAATTTATTATCGTTGTGCATCGATGAAGATAAAATCGTATTCCACTTAGCAAATCTGAAAAGAACTAAGAGGAATGCCATTTAAGCAATGCTAAATGTTACATAAGTCAAAAAGTGGTACATCAATCAGATCACCATAAGCCCTTATTCGATATAATCCATTAAGTGAGTTATGTTTTACGAAATATTGCTCTGTACTATAACAAAAATAGCCATAAATATTTATTGCTAACTCACAATTCCTCACAACATTGGGCGACTTAACGCAAATTATGGATACCGTATTTCTTAATCTTATTGATTCTATTCTCGAAGAACGAGAAAGCTTTAACCATATTTGGTTTGCTAATGATCACACCACACCGCCACAATTTAGTTACCAAGTGAATTTCCCTCGTCTTGAACTCGTGCTTAAAGGCGAATATGTGAATCAATTAGAAGACGGTGAGTATGGCATTCGAGATATTAACTTAATGCTGGGTGATGCTCTGTATATTCCACCGAACTGTTGGAATAAACCCAATTGGGATACGGAATGCTCGGTATTGAGCCTACTGTTTGGTAAAAGACAAATTGGTTTCAGTTTAGTCAGCAAAAGCAAAGACAATCCTCACTTTTTTGATGTGCAAAAACACTCAATCCAAGCCGCGACAGGACATGCTATTGATCCTATTTTATCGGCATTGAATATGCTGGCAAAAGAGCCAACGAAAAAACCAATGGATGAATACCTATTGTTAGCGCTCCTCAGCTATAGCCGCTCTATGCTCAATACCCCAGATAGAGTGAAAAAAAATCGTTGTGAAGATCTTTATCAAGGGATTTGTATTTATATTCAAGAGAATTTTCACCGCGCGATCAGCCGAGAATCTATTGCTCATCGTTTTAACATTACCCCCAATCACCTCTCGCGCTTATTCAGACAACAGGGACATATGCGATTAGCAGATTACATCTGCTGGGTACGGTTAGAACGCGCAAAATTTATGCTCAGGAAATACAATTTTCGTTTAGCAGAAGTAGCAACCCGATGCGGGTTTCAAGATATGAATTACTTCTGTCGGGTATTTAAAAACAAAACAGGCCGTACACCAACTGAATATCGTAGCCTTTAATCAGACGCTAGCATCGCCTCAATGATCAGCGCTTGTATAACATTACTATCAGAAGCTTGGCGTAAAGCATCTGCATAACGATCTTGTAGTAGTCGCTTTGAAAACCGAGAAAAAGCCATGAGTACAGAACGCGATAAGGGCTTAGGTAATACCATCATCAATACCTTGCTTACATCTCCTCGTGCGCTGTGCCAATTCATTTGCTGACAACAAGAAATCACCATCGCAGGCTGAGTAATAGGTTCTATCATCACATGGGGCATCGCAATACTATTGTCCATTACAGTAGCAGAAATACTCTCACGTTTTTCTATCGCAGCTAACACCTCTTGATAATCATCGACTTTAATCACTTTTTCATCCACCAGCGAGCGCGTCATCGTTGCTAATAATTGTGCTTTATTATCGGCTTGAATCTGTTTTGGCGTGATAAAAGACAGAGGAAAATCCAGCATTGTCATACGCTGTTTTAAAATAGCATTTCCCTTACTATCGCTCGATGGCAACAATAACGGACAAGCATATTCGTGAATAATATCAGTCAGCACCAATAGGGCTAATTCAGCATCCACGCCTGTAATAACGAGCTGACACAATTGATAAGGCTTACTTGCAAGCGTTGAAACGCGCAGAGGCTTGGTTACCGATTCAGATCGTAACAATTGCAAGTTAAACACCTGCACATCGGCAGTAAAATAGCTGGCGAGCTTTTTCAATTTGTCTAACTGATAAAGGGGTAATCCACTATGACCACAATAGAACGTAAGGCGCCTTTCCAACATCGTAATGCTCTGCTATTGGGTAATTAATTGCTGGCAACGTTTTAGCACAGCTTCTGGATCAACCAAGACCTCTTCAATAGTAACACAATGGATTTTACTGCCTGTGAATCGGCTACGCTGCTCTACTTCAATATCTGAAGCAATCAAGGTTAAATCTGCTTTAGCTATATCTTGCAGTGTTAACTGATCTTCAATCCCCATCGCACCTTGGGTTTCAACGTGGATCTGAATTCCCATTTTATGAGCCATTTTATTTAGCGCATCTGCTGCCATGTAAGTATGGGCGATCCCCGTAGGACAAGCTGTTACAGCAACAATTTTCATGCTCTTTCCTTATCAATATCATCGCGAGTAACGACTACAAATAAAAACGCCCTTTAAACTATCTACTCTGTCTAGAGAATGTATAGAAAACTAAAGGGCGTTATTTATCTATTTAAGTGTATTAATCTTCTCTTTTAGATTTCCACTTTTTGATGCCAGTACTTTTACCACCAAAACTTGGTTTTGAATCACGATCTGAAGGACGCGCTGGACGACGATTATCATTACGTCCCTGACCACGCTGTTGGCGCGCTTCACCACCTTCTTCATTGCGGCGATTTTGACGCTGACCACCAGGACGACGAGTAAATTCCCCCGTACCACTGTAGGTTTTAAACGCTTTTTCTTGAGCACGCTTTTCATTACGCGCTTCTTGCTGGCGGTGATCGTAAAGTTTCGCATCGGTGGCTTTAGCAATTTTACGACCTTCAGCATCAACTTTTGATGCTTCTTCAGTACCTGATGATTGTGCAATTAAACGGTTAATTTCACCGATTTCATCATCAGTTAAGTAACGCCACTTACCATTAGGTAAACCATCAATAGTGATGTTCATAATGCGTACACGGCGAAGTTTATACACTTCATAACCAAGCGCTTCACACATACGACGGATCTGACGGTTCAAACCTTGAGTTAGCACAATACGGAAAGAGAAATTCGTTTCTTTCGTTACCTTACAAGGTAGGGTTACCGTATCTAAGATCTCAACACCTGATGCCATTTTCTCTAAGAATTCTGGCGTGATCACTTTATCAACACGGACTACATATTCTTTTTCGTGAGAGTTACCCGCACGTAGGATCTTATTAACGATGTCGCCATCATTCGTTAAGAAGATCAAGCCATCTGATGGCTTATCTAAACGACCAATAGGGAAAATACGCTTGCGGTGACCAATAAAATCAACGATGTTACCTTCGATATGACGTTCGGTGGTACAGGTGATCCCAGTTGGCTTATTTAGCGCGATATAAATTGGACGCTCTTTGCTACGAAGTGGCTTATCATCAATAAGCACATCATCGTTATCCATTACTCGTACGCCCATCTCTGGTTTTTGACCATTGATAGTGACGCGTCCCTGATCAATTAGCTTGTCCGCCTCACGGCGTGAGCAATAGCCTGTATCACTAATGAATTTATTAAGACGAACCCCTTTTGGGCTCTGCTGTTCAGTTGGATTCTGTGACATGGTTTTCTTCTATAAAGGGCTTTAGGACGATCAGGGTAAAAACTGCAAACGTGCAGTTTAATTACTCGATAGTTATCTATGCAGAAGTTTAACTGATTGCTCACTAAAGAGGTAGTCGCCGTAAGCTTGCACCGATAAAAAGGTAAATAAAAAGGCGACAAGGTTTATCCTTATCGCCTCTTATTAAGCTAACTCTTTAATAGCATTCTCTATAAATAGATCATCTATTTAGGTAAATCACCATGGCTAATACGCCCTGTGTAATCATGTTGCAGCTCTTTTTCTAACAAGCTTTCGACATAACCCGGTGATTTCGTCTTACCAGCCATTAAACGGTACATTGCAGGAATAACAAACAAGGTCACTAAGGTCGCGAACGCCATACCGAAGAACACCACTGTCCCCACAGAGATACGGCTTTCAGCCCCCGCTCCCGTCGAGATAATCAGCGGAATTGCGCCAAATAAAGTCGTAAATGCAGTCATCAATATTGGACGAAGACGACGTACTGACGCATCAATGATCGCTTGTTCAAACTCAACACCTTTATCACGCAATTGGTTAGCAAATTCTACAATCAGAATACCGTTTTTAGTTACCATACCAATAAGCATGATCATACCAATTTGACTGTAGATATTGAGCCCTTGCCCCATTAACCATAACCCAGCTAAGCCACCGAAGATCCCCATAGGAACTGTCAACATCACCACCAGCGGGTTTACAAAGCTTTCAAACTGCGCAGCAAGAACTAAGTAAGCCACTAGCAAAGCTAAACCAAAGACAATGGCAATACTGCTTTGATTGTCTCTAAAGTCTTTCGACTCTCCCGCATAGTTAATAGTTATATCCGATGGCAACTTCTCTATCGCTTGTTGATCCAAGAAATCCAACGCTTCCCCTAAGGTGTAACCTTCAGACAAATTCGCCGTTAACGTGATCGATTTCTGTTTCTGGTTATGGCTAAGCTTCTGCGCTGAAGCGACTTCATCAATCGAAGCTACGGTATCAAGCGTGACAAGTTGACCATTTTTCGCTCGTAAATAAATCTGACTAAGATCAGCAGAGCTATTAAAGCGATTCTCGTCACCACGCAGGTAAACATCGTATTCTTCACCACGCTCAACAAAAGTAGTTTCACTTCGTCCGCCCAACATCACTTCCAATGTTTCTGCAATATCTGAAACTGGAATACCTAAATCCGCCGCACGTTGACGATCAATATTAACCATTAACTCAGGCGTCGTTTCTGCATAATCTAAATCAACCCCTTCCATCATTGGACTGTCTTCTGCAATGTGTTTTAGCTCCGAAGCCCACTTAAACAACTCTTGATAATCAGAGCCACCGAGCACAAATTGAACTGGCTCAGAAGAACCGCCGCGAAAGCCTGGCATAATTGGAATAACACGCACATCAGGAATCCCCGTTAGTGCTTTACTCACCATGCCTAATGCTTGTTGTGCCGACACACTGCGATCTTGCCAATCTTCTAACTGCATGATCACAAAGCCTGTTTGATCTCCTGCTCGACCACCAAACGCGGGTGATTGAATACTGACAGATTTCAATACGCCTTTGCCCAACATTGGCAGCAAACGGCTTTCAACTTCATCCATATTGCCGATCATACGGTTATAACTAGTACCTTCTGCACCTTTTACAAAGGCAAACAATACACCGCGATCTTCTTGTGGCGCTAATTGAGCAGGGATCACCTTCATCAACGCGGCACTTGCGCCAATACACGCTAATACAACAATCGGTGCGATAAAGCGTTTTTTAACCGCAAACGTAACACCTTTGCGGTAGACATTTTCAAGCTTATCAAACTGACGATTCACCCATAGGTTAAAGCGAGTTGGTTTTACATTGGCTTTTAAGATTTTACTCCCCATTACAGGCGTTAAAGTTAACGCAATTAATGATGAGAAGATGACCGCCATCGCAAGCAATACTGAGAACTCAGTAAATAAGCGCCCTACCATACCTTCCATAAAGGAAATCGGTAAGAACACCATCACCAGTACCGCTGTGGTCGCAATCACCGCAAACCCCACTTCACGGGTACCTTTAAAAGCGGCAAGCAATGGTGATTCACCGCGCTGCATGTGATGGAAAATATTCTCCACCACCACAATGGCATCATCGACCACCAACCCGATAGCAAGAATTAATGCCATTAAGGTCAGCAAGTTGATTGAAAATCCAAAGAAATACGCGGTAATAAACGCTGAAATTAACGATACTGGCACTGTTACCGCTGGAATTAAGGTTGCGCGTGCTTGTCCAATAAAGACATAAAGCACCAAAATAACCAAAGCACCCGTGACTAATAACGTGCTGTACACTTCACTGATTGAGCGCTCTATAAATACCGTCGCATCATAATCAACCGTTAAACTTGTCCCTTCAGGTAAGAACTTCTGCATTCTCGCGACTTCTGCGCGAACATCTTTTGCCACTTCTAATGGGTTAGCATCAGACATAGTGACAATACCCAAACTTAAGTTAACGACCCCGTTGCTTTTAAAGGTTGAATTTTCGTTTTCTGCACCAATCGCAACATCAGCCACATCTTTGAGGTAAATAGGCGTACCATTTTCTGTCGTTCTAACCGTTAGATATTTAAAATCATTGGCCGTGCGATACAAACGAGCCGTTCGCACAGCCATCACAGTTTGGTCATTACGTACTTCACCACCGGGTAATTCGACGTTTTCATCACGTAACGCGTCAATAATATCTTTGGTGGTAACGCCACGACCTGCCATTAATTCAGGTTTCAGTTTTAGGTACATCACCTTATACAGGCCACCACTTAAACTGACTGAACTCACCCCATTAATTAAACTGAAACGATCTTCTAATACCCGCTGGGCGTAATCCGTTAACTGCGTACGATCCATCTCTGATGAGGATAAATTGATATAAACGGCAGGCTCACCTGAACCATTGTCTTTCGACACAATAGGATCGCTCGCATCATCTGGTAGACGTCGTTGAGCACGGGCAACCGCATCACGCACATCACTGACACCTTCAGTAAGGTCCCAATCCATCGAAAATTCAATCGAAATACGTGACATGCCATTTCGTGTTATCGAGGTGATGTTGTCAATGCCACTAATACCTGACAACTCATCTTCGATCGGAGTAGTAACTTGGCTTTCCATTACCGTCGCTGATGTGCCGTCATATGTAGTCATCACGGTAACAACAGGGCTTTCTACATCAGGCATTTCTCTTATGGCTAATTTAGAGAAAGACACCACACCAAACACACACAGCAATAAGCTTAAAACAATGGCAACAACAGGGCGTTTAACCGAAATGTCTGATAACCACATTAGCTACTTGCTCCATGCTGTGAATCATTCTTTGTTGCTGTTATATCCGAAACTTTTATTCCATCTCGCATATTCACTAATCCTTGAACAACAATACGATCGCCAATCTCTACCCCCTTATTAACGACCACGGTATTATCAATACGGGCACCAAGCTCCACTTCAGTTCGATGGACTTTTTGTTTATCGTCAACAAGGTAGATAAAGCGTTTAGTTCCTGAGTATTCAATCGCTTGAACTGGAATTACCGCTTTAGGTTGTGGGACAAAACCTATATCTGCAGCTAACAGCATCCCAGGCTTCAGTGCATTATCTTTGTTATCAAATACCACTCGAACTTTGATATTTAAAGAATCGGTTTGAACACGTGAATCAATCGCTTGTACTTCACCATTAAACACACGATCAGGCCATGCTTGGCTTGTTGCGACAACTTTCATTCCCGGTACAAGGTGTGAGAGATATTGTTCAGGAACAGGAATGTCTAATCGCATTGTCGAAAGATCGTCAAACGTCAACAGTTCCACGCCTTCAGCAACACGATGACCTTGGCTGAAATCAAAGAGTCCAACTGTGCCATTAAAAGGCGCACGGATCATATGATCATTAAGCTCAGCACGCGCCGCTTTTAAACGAGCTTGAGCGATATTGACACTGGTCGTCTGCGCATCAATTTCCGTTTGAGTAATAGCACCACGTTTCACTAAGCGTTTAAATTCGTTTAATTTACGTTGCTCGTCATTGAAATAGGCTAGAGCTTCATCAAAAGCCGCTTTTGCTTTGTCATCATTAAGTTGAATTAATAGCGTGCCTTTTTGAACACGTTGATTTGGTTTAACCTCGATGTTTTTAATCTGTGCAGATGTTTCTGCTGCAATATTTACAGAGTGCTCAGCTTGCAACTTTCCAGTTAAAGAAAGTGATTGAGCGATAGGCATAGAAGAGACCGTTCCCGTCGTGACACTCACAACACGGCTTGATCGCGCATCCTTCTTTTCTTGCGCAGCATGAGAGGTTCCCTGAAAGTAGAAGTAACCACCAGATAACACTGCAGTTACTAATACTGCTACGGCCATTTTTTTCATTATCAACACACCATAAATAATCCTGCCGCAATCATATCTGAATCTACGGTTTAGCAACGTCAAGAAATGTAAATATAAGCAACAATTGGTAATCTGATGAAAATTCAGGCAAACACTCAGTATTTAAAAGAAAAGTCTTTACAGGATCCGAATGTTTGCTATTATCCGCCCCGCACTTGTGGTGGGGTTCCCGAGTGGCCAAAGGGAGCAGATTGTAAATCTGCCGGCACTGCCTTCGAAGGTTCGAATCCTTCCCCCACCACCATCTAATTTGAAAAGCTGTCGCCACTGACGTCTTTTCTGGCGAAAGCCAAATAATAAGCAATACCCCGTGGTGGGGTTCCCGAGTGGCCAAAGGGAGCAGATTGTAAATCTGCCGGCACTGCCTTCGAAGGTTCGAATCCTTCCCCCACCACCATCTAATTTGAAAAGTTGTCG
>NZ_PYNY01000015.1:0-102953 GCF_003026135.1 Photobacterium sp. GB-36
TTGTGGTCGCTCTTGTAAAAAGGCGACCGGCTCAATGAATACTGTTAATTCATCATAAAATGATGAATGAATTGACTGTGCTGATACTTACGTATCAATTGGTCACTAGTATCATTGATAAATCTTTTGACTTAACTTTTCAACGAGTGCCCACACAGATTGCATGGTCAAATTGTTAAAGAACGATACTGATTTGGTTGCTAGCCAATGGCTTGCTCCGTGTCAGTGAGGTCGCATTATAGGGAGATTTTATGTCCTGACAAGCCCCTGAAATAAAAAAAATACGCGAGTGGTCAACATTCAACCAAAAAAATATTAATTCGTATAAAAAACAAAAAAGCACGTAGTGTAATACGTGCTTTTATTTATCCTACGAACCTTAAATACGTTTAATTTGGCTTATATTTGTCATCGATTACGGTTTTAGAGCCGAAACTATGATCTTTTTTAACTGCTGATTTCGTTTCTTTTTTAACGTCATTGTCGATCCAATACACGCCTAAATCGCGTAGGCCACCATGCGTAAATAACATTTGTGTTTTTTTCTGCATTGGCTGTTCTGGATATTTCATCCAACGCCAGTACGCTTCGCGTGTATAGGGAGCCATTAGTCCAGGTATTACGACTGTTGCATCGTGAACAACGGCTTGTATCTGACGGGAGTACCTTTCTTTATCTTGAGTTGATAGCGCATTACGAAAGTTCATAATTAACTGATCCAATTCAGGAGTACTAAAATTAGTAAAGTTATTATTTTGGACTTTCCCTGCATTAGCACTATGAAAATACTCCCAATATTGAGGTTGCGGTGCTGTTCCCATTGAATGGAAAGACACATCATGTTTTTTCTCTAACGCATACTTAAATGCAGAAGAGCCATCAATTAAATTCATTTTAATTTCTAGCCCAGCTAATTTTGCTTGTTCTTTCAAATAAGCCAAACGAGGGGTTACCACTTGGTGGCTATAGGTAAAAGCAAAACTCAACCTTTGCTTTTGGTCATTGAGACGAATGCCATCAGAACCAATAGTTGTAAACCCAGCTTTTTCAAATTCTGCGATCGCTTTGTTTGGTTCAAAAGGTAATGGTTTTAGCTCTTGATTACTAAAGTTACCCTGCCCGACCCCTAATCCATGAGGTTTACGTACAAAATCACCACGCAATACGTTTTTATTTAATCCATCAATATCTAAAGCATATGCAATACCAGTACGAACGTGGATATTATCAAGCATGGGTTTATCGGTATTTAACCAAAAACTTCCAGCCCCAAGTTCAGGCTCGCTGTATCCCCAAAATTTATGAATATAGCCATTTTTAAAAGGCTTGGTATCTGACTTTTCATGCCATAGATCAGGACGTCCTAAATAAAATATATCTAGGTCACCTTTTTGAAAGTGCTTAAAGGCAATATCGCTATCACGAATGACTTTGATCCTGATTTTTTCTACATTATATCGGCCTTTATAATAGCGATTACCGTATCCCCACCAGTCTTCACCAACATGCTCCATGGTAATGGATTTACCTTTTTTGATCTTACCTACATGATAAGCACCCAGTGTCGGTTCCGCTTTAAAGTTAAAACGGCGCACGAAGTTATCATCAACACCATCGTTATTTTCATCTTTGGTTGGCGTATAAAAATGCTCAGGTCGAGGCTTTAAGCGATGAATACCATATAGCAGATCGGCTTCATCTTTTTCAGTTGCGAAAACAATCTCCAAAGTATGCTCATCCAGCGCAGTGATACGTTCAAAATATTCAGAATAAAATGTGTTGTACCAAGGATCGACAATATCTTTTGAAAGATAAAACGTTAGCATGTAAATATAATCAGATGCTTTGAGTGGCTTCCCATCTGACCATTTGGCTGCTGGATTTAACTTTACATAAATAGTCTTTTTGTCTTCACCAAAGGCCCAATGCGTTGCAAGATCAGGAATATATTTTTGTGTGTCAGGGTGGCGCTGAAGTAATTGCGGTTGCCCATCTAATAGCCAAACACGAAACTCACCGTTACCATCAGGTCCTACGGTTCGAAATGTTTGCGGAAAACTAGAGATATGAGTGCGCAACGTCCCTCCGAATTTTGCATCAGATGACGCAAAAAGAGGCTCGTTATTATTTGTAATCCACTCAACGTTTGAAGGTAACTCCGCCCACGATAAAGTAGGTAATAAGACTGCTGTGGCAGTTAAAATCTGTCTAATCATCGTTCATCCTTGAGCATTGCTTTCAATCACACTTTATTCGACATCATAACGATTAAGCGACGTCAGCTTTTTTTTCGTTATGCCTTTTTCTTTTCCTGTATTTTGGATGGGTGATTGGAATCGCTGATAGTAACGTTTTGGTGTAATCAGCCTGAGGATTCGCATAAATATCTTTTGCTTTCCCCATTTCAACAACTTTTCCGAAATACATCACGACAAGGTTATCTGATATATGTTTAACAACGGATAAATCGTGAGAGATAAAGATCATGGCTAGATTCATCTCTTTTTGTAACTGCAACAATAAATTTAAAATCTGCGCCTGTACTGATACATCAAGAGCTGACACGGATTCATCACAAATGAGTAATTTAGGTTTGAGTGCTATCGCTCTTGCAATGCCAATGCGTTGACGCTGACCACCAGAAAATTCATGAGGATAGCGATTAACTGAAGATTCCGGTAACCCCACTTTAATCAGCAATTCTTTAACCCACTTTTTTCGCTCTTCAGGTGTTCCTATTTTATGGATAACAAAAGGCTCTTCTAAGATCATGCCAATGGTATGGCGCTGGTTTAGTGACTCCATTGGATCTTGAAAGACAATCTGCATGTCTTTTCGAAGCGGTCTCATTGCCTTAGTAGATAGATCAGTAATGTCTTTACCTTCAAAAAAAATTCGTCCTTCTGTCGGTTCAAACAACTTGAGGATAGTTCGACCTAATGTACTTTTCCCACAACCTGACTCCCCTACAAGGCCAAGTGTTTCACCCTGTGAAACTGAAAAGGAAACGCCATCTACCGCTTTTATAGTGTAGCCTTTTTTGAAAATCCCTTTACCTGAAACAAAGTGCTGCTTGAGGTTTTCAATCCTTAAAATCTCTGACATAACATCACCTTAATATTAGACTATGAACGCTGGCTTAACCCTTAAACTCTGGAAACAAGGTGATATCAATCGGTTTGATTTCTATCGGTTGTTTGGGCTCACTATCCAGACTTGGCATCAATCCCATTAAGCGTTCGGTATAAGGGTGTTGAGGGTTATCAAATAGATCAAATATCTCGGCATATTCGACAACCTTTCCCCCATACATAACAGCAACTTCATCACAAATCTCAGCCACAACACCTAAGTCATGCGTAATAAAAATCATGGCCATACCCGTTTCTTCTTGAAGTTCATTCATTAATTCAAGAATAGACGCTTGTACCGTTACATCGAGTGCGGTTGTCGGCTCATCACAAATAAGTATGTCAGGTTTACAGGCCAGCGCCATGGCTATCATGACTCGCTGGCGCATCCCTCCAGATAAATTATGTGGATACTCGTTAAAACGTTTTTCTGGATAAGGGATCTTTACCTTATTTAGCATTTCAACTGAATAGGCAGTCCGCTGCGATTTATCGAGATCAGGACGATGCAGTTCCAACACTTCATTGAGCTGTCGTCCAATGGTATGAACAGGGTTTAACGCCGTCATTGGATCTTGAAAGATGATCGAGATTTTATTGCCACGCATGGCATACATTTCTTCTGCCGGCAAAGTGACCAAATCAGTACCACGGTACAAGATCTGGCCGTTGGTTATTTGCCCATACGGTTTGGGTAATAAACCCATTATGGACATAGAAGTGACACTTTTACCGCAACCAGATTCTCCAACTAACCCTAGCGTTCGGCCTTTATAAACATCAAAATTCACGCCATGAAGAATTTTTACCACGCCATCATCTGTCGAGAACTCAGTCTCTAAATCACGTACGCTTAAAATGATCTCATCTTGCATCATTCACTCCTACGTTATGGCTTATAGCTATCATCGATAATGACTACAGGATCAAAAGATTCCCCTTTTTTCATTGCTGTTTTGGTTTCTTTTTTCACATCAGAATTAATCCAGAATGTTCCCAATGTTAGATACCCACCATTAGAGAAAACATAATCCGTATCTTTCGTCATGACTGGCGAAGGGAATTGCATCCAACGCCAATAAGCTTCACGTGTGAAAGGAGCCATGTAGCCCGGTACTATTACATAGGCATCTGAAACCATTTTCTGAATATCATGGGAAATACTTTGTTTTTTCTTAGTATCAAATTCGGCAATAAAGGCAGCGATCTTTTTATCCATTTCAGGAGAACGATAATTAGTATGGTTATTGGTTTGAGGCTTTGCGTTTACCGAGTGTAAATATTCCCAGTAAGCAGGAATTTTACCGCCCCCCATCGTCAGATAAGCCAATTCATGTTTCTTTTCTAAGATATATTTGAATGCAGATGAACCATCAATTAGATTCAGTGTTAACTCTAACCCTGCCTGTTTTGCCTGCTCTTTTAAATATGCGAGACGAGGCGTTCGTGCTGGGCGACTATAAGTAACAGCAAACGACAAACGTTGACCTTCATCATTCATACGAATGCCATCAGCACCTACTGTTGAAAAACCGGCCTTTTCAAAGTAAATAATGGCTTTTTCTGGTTCAAACGTCGGTGGAGTTCGGGTAGGACTGTCGAAACCACCATGCCCCGTACCTAGACCATGCGGCTTACGAAGGTAATCACCACGTAATACATTTTTGATCAAACCATCATAGTCGGTTGCATAGGTAATTCCCTTACGGATATTCAAATCATCCAGTAAAGGCTTCGCAGTATTCATCCACAACCCACCAGCGCCCTGAACCGCTTCGTTGTAACCCCATAACTTATGGACGTAACCATTTTGATAAGCTTTTGTATTAGACTTTTCATGCCATAATTCAGGCTGAGCAAGAATGAATGAGTCTAAATCCCCTTTTTCGAAGTGTTTTTTAGCAATATCTTGATCGCGGATCACTTTAATACGGATCTTATCGACGTTATAACGATTTTTATAATAGCGATTGTTGTATCCCCACCACTCATCACCGACATGTTTAAAGGTAATGCTTTTCCCTTTTTTAACTTTATCAACGTAATAAGGCCCGGTTGTTGGTTCTGTCTTAAAGTTGTATTTACGAACAAAGTTATCGTCCATGCCATCATTATTTTCATCTTTTACTGATGCAAAATAATGTGCCGGACGAGGCTGTACACCATTACTTGGAAGAGACAACATGTAAAGTAATTCATCATCACTCTTCGCAACTTTTGAGGTAATAACAATGGTGTAATCATCAATTTTTTCAACATTTTCTATATGGTTGATAAAAAAATCATTATACCAAGGGTCAATGATATCTTTCGAACGGTAGTACTTAAGCATGAAGAGGTAATCCTCTGCTGTTACTTTTTTTCCGTCACTCCAACGTGCATTAGGATCTAGTTTGAAATACACCGATTTATGATCATCACCAAATGCCCATTCAGTTGCTAATTGCGGGATCCACTCACCAGTGGTCGGGTGAAGTTGGACTAACTTTGGTGCTTCATCCATAAAATATTGGC
The DNA here is from genome assembly GCF_003026135.1 of Photobacterium sp. GB-36. Classification (NCBI taxonomy): domain Bacteria; kingdom Pseudomonadati; phylum Pseudomonadota; class Gammaproteobacteria; order Vibrionales; family Vibrionaceae; genus Photobacterium; species Photobacterium sp. GB-36. The sequence goes on from NZ_PYNY01000015.1 coordinate 5,646, forward strand.
GAAGTCCTGAGTTAGCATCAGGCCCAACACTACGTAAAGTTTGAGGGAAGCTACGCATAAACGTACGGTATGTACCGCCACGCTGAGCATCTGGAGAGGCAAATAAAGGCTCATCAAGATTAGTTACCCATGTCATATCCGACGGTAACTGAGCCGCAAATGTATTGGGACTGATTGCTGCCATTGAAAGCGCTATCAAAGTAAGCGCACTGTATTTATTATTTTTCATATAACATCCTTGTTTCGCTATGCGACTAAACGTAACGAGTAAATCGTTTTGGGTCAAAAGCGGCACGAATGGCTTCGCCAATAAAGGTAACCATCACTAACACCAACACGATTGATGTTACAACTGAGGTCACAATCCATGGAGAGTCAAGGTTAGATTTTCCTTGCTGTAGTAACTCTCCCCAGCTTGGGGTTGGGGGCATTAAACCTAACCCTAAATAATCTAATGCCGTTAACGCGGTAATGTTTGCCGCAATGGTAAACGGAGCTAATGTCACGATCATTACCATCGTATTAGGTAGTATGTGGTTAAATAAAATCCTACCCGTTGAAGCGCCTAAGGCTTTAGCTGCCATAACATATTCACGTGCAGACTCTTTATAAGTCATGGTACGCATATACCAGGTCATCCCCATCCAACCAAATAAAACGTTGATGGCAACAAACAAAGTAAAGGTTGGCTGAGTGATCGAAACTAAAATCATAATCACATAAAGGAAAGGCACCATTGACCAGATTTCAATTAAACGTTGGACGAATAAATCGAACTTTCCACCAAAAAAACCCATCGCGCATCCTACTGCAGTGCCAATAGCATAAGAAATGGCCATGGTTAATAATGCAAATCCCATAGCGATACGAAAGCCGTATACCAAACGCGCTAAGATATCTCGACCAATAATGTCAGTACCTAAATAGTGTTTATTCTCGAAGTTTGGTGGGTTTGGCGGATAGTTGCCGGAAAAGTCCTGCTCATAGGCATTCCATGGTACTAAAGGCATAATGACAAAATTGTCTCCGCCCTCTTCTTCAAACGTTTTTTGAAGTAAACGGTAATCCGCCTCACTTGCTGTACCTTGACCAAAGTCCTGACCCAGTCGTACATCGGAAAACACAGGGAAACTATAATTCCCATTGTATTTCACGATCAGCGCTTTATTGTTAATGAGTAGCTCGGCAAATAATGACAGCGTGAGTAATACTGCTAAAATAATGAATGACCAATAACCTCGTTTAATCTCTTTAAAACGTTTGATCTTCTTTTGTGTTAATGGATTAATTTTCAACATATTAGGCTCCAAACTTCACGCGAGGGTCGACCAAAGCAACACAGATATCTGACAAGATATTTCCAACCAATAACATTGCAGCATTAACAGCAACAATCCCCATAACGACGGGGTAATCACGCTCCATGATCGACTCGTAGCCTAATAAACCAATACCATCAATATTGAAAATAACTTCAATAAGAAAAGATCCCGTCATAAAAAATAATAAGGAATTACCAAAGTGACTCGCAATCGGGATTAAACTGTTGCGTAAAGCATGCTTTCTTACCGCACGCTTAAAAGGTAATCCTTTCGCGATCGCTGTTCGGATATAATCTGACGACAAATTCTCCATTAGATTATTTTTCATCGTCATCGTTAACGTTGCAAAATCACCAATCAAATAACAAATTAATGGTAGAATCGCGTGCCACATGATGTCTTTAAAACGCTCGAAAAAGGTTTCATAATCTTCATAGTCATCACTAACAAAGCCCCCCATTGGTGTCCATTCCAAGTGATAACTAAATAAAGTGATGAGTAGTACACCAACAACATAACCGGGTAAGGCATAGCCGACGAAGATGAGAATAGAAGAGGAGGAATCAAACACCGAACCATGTTTCAGTGCTTTGTAGTAGCCAAGAGGAATAGAAATAAAATAACTAATAAAGAACGTCATACCGCCATAAAATAATGAAACAGGTAATCGCTCTGCAATCATTTCAGAAACTGGTTCGTAATAACGGGTAGACTCACCTAAGTCTAACTGCACGAGGCGAAACAACCATTCTGAATACGCTTCCATCACGGGTTTATCTAGCCCATAAAACGCATTAAGTTCAGCCATTTGCTCTTCCGATAAAGCAGAATTTCCGCCAGCAGAAGACATAGCTGCACCACCATCACCTTGTGCTTGCATATTTGCCAACATACGCTCGACAGGACCTCCTGGCACAAAGCGAGTAATAGCAAAAATTAAAACCGTAATACCAAGAAAAGTAGGGATCACAAGCGCCATTCGGCGTAAAAAGTACGAAAACATGTCTTAACTGACTCCCTGTTAATTCATGCTGGTGATGATATACCAGCGATAATAATTTACATTTTAGTAACTTCACATTTAATGCACTGGTTCATCCTGAACAAGCAACATCACTCACCAACAGCATGTCTTACTATAAATATCCAACATAAATACAATGAATTACGAATAGCTTCAACCCAACGCTATAATCTTGTGCCATAAATGCCCCGAAAAGCACAAAACACAAAATGGAAACAAAAAAACAACATTTATCTGCTATTTAATCCATTTACATTCAGGATTAGGCACTTCTTCCCTTGTGAATATTACAAAAATATTGCATTTTTATGCATTTATTCTTATTCCTTAATCGGTCACATAGAGCATTAACCTAAAGAGTGGTCTAACCACAGCCCTATTATTCCGGCAACAACAGATCCTCTCGCTAAGAATCAACTAACTAACAAATGCATAAATAATCATTTAGCCAATATTGGTAACTTGTGCTACCTAAAAAATAAAAAGCAGTTCATTTAACTGGCTTTACTTGATATAGAAGGATATTGAGTCAATATTAAAATAACCACAATCAGGCAAATAAAATAGCACTAAAAGCCAGCTACCGATCTAATAATTAGAATTAAACACCAAATAAAATAAAAAACATGGATTTTATACCGTTTTGGGGTTTGGTGAATAATTCATCCTACTGGTTTGACTTCATATTTTCGCTTCGGTTATACCATTAATAACGTTAACAACCAGTTAACAGAAAAATAATTTATACCTAGGAAGATAATGGAGCGCATGGATGTATAAAAAAAATACAGCGTTGTCGGTTGCCGTCAGCCTAGCGCTAGGCTCATTGAGCGTAGCCCCTATGGTCGCCTATGCCGAAGAAGAAGTTGAAAAGCTTCAAAAAATGAAAGTAACGGGTTCACGTATTTCTCGTGTTGATATGGAAGAAGCGGAACCGGTTCAAGTACTTTCCTCTGATTATATTGAAAATACGGGATTAGTTTCACTTGGCGATGTCTTAAACCAAATACCAGGAGTTGGTGGCACAGTTCAGAGCTCTTCTGTCAACAATGGTAGTAATGGTGCAGCAACAGTTAACCTAAGAGGACTAGAAGCTAAACGTACTTTAGTTCTTGTTAACGGTCGTCGTATGGTAAATGGTGGTACAGGTGCAAATGCTTCTGTTGACCTTAATATGATCCCAACCGCGATGGTTGAACGTATCGAAGTGCTAAAAAATGGTGCATCGTCTGTTTACGGTTCTGATGCTGTTGCTGGTGTTGTTAACATTATCACTAAGCAAGACTACGAAGGCTTTGAAGTTAATGTAAAGCAAGGGGCAACCTCAAAAGGTGATGGTCAAGTCACTGATGTTAGTTTACTTGCAGGTTCTTCAAGTGATCGCGGTAATATCACTTTCTCTGCTGGCTACTCTGAAGAAAAGAAAATCATGGCGGGTGACCGAGGGTTTTCTAATACAGACATCATGCATGACGGTCTAGGTGGTACATACGTAGGTGGTAGTTCTGCTACACCATGGGGTTACTACGATGGAAAAACATTTGGTCCAGAAGGTGGCAGTTCGCTGCGTGATTTTTCTGCACCCGATGATTTATACAACTACGCGCCAGATAACTACTTAAAACGCCCATCGGAACGTATGTACCTAGCAACACAAGGAAATTACTTGGTTGCTGAAAATGACATTTTAGGTCCAGTGACGGCAAGTTTTGAAGCGCTTTATTCAAATTCAAAGTCAAACTACCTTCTTGCTGCTGAACCTATTTTTGGTGCATTCCAAGGGTATGGCCCAATCTCTGCTGACAATGAGTTTAATCCAACAGGTGCTGATATTACTGACTGGCGTCGACGTATGGTTGAAACCGGTGGTCGAAATCGCTCATTTGAATCAGATACAGCGCGCTTTGTATTCGCTTTAGACGGTGAATTTTCTAACGGTTGGATGTGGGATACTAGCTTTAACTGGGGTAAAACCAAAACTAACCAGCTTGAAAGCAACGTATTCATGAAAGATCGCGTTTCTAACGCTGTCGGCGCATCAGCAAACGGTCAATGTTTAGACAGCGATGGCACTGTTATTGCCGGCTGTGTACCGATGAATGTATTCGGTGAAGTTAGCCAAGCCGCTTTAGACTATGCGACATTCACTCGCCAAGATTCAGGGTATAACCAGCAACAAATTTTCGACTTTAATGTTACTGGCGATCTTTTTGAACACGAAATGGGTACCGTCGCCTTTGCGGCAGGTTATCAAACGCGTACTGAAAAAGGTGGCTCTCAACCAGATGCATTGGTCGTGCTTGGTAATGCTAGTGGTAACGCAGAATCGCCAACTGAAGGTTCATACAGTGTCGACTCTTTCTACGGTGAATTACTGATCCCTATCCTTTCAGATGTCACATTAGCTGATTACCTTGAAGCAAAAGTATCGGCTCGACATGATAAGTACTCATCGTTTGGTGGGGAAACAACGATGGGTTATAGCTTCTTGTACCAGCCAGTTGAAGATGTCCTGTTCCGAGGCACGTACAGTGAAGTATTTAAAGCACCGTCAATCGCTGAACTTTATGGTGGTTCAGCAGAAAGTGCGGATGTCTTAACGGATCCTACCGGTCAAGACTCAAGTGGACGATCTCAGTTCCCTGTATTCTATGGTTCTAATGAAGAGCTTAAACCAGAAGAGGGCCACACAGCTTCTCTTGGTTTAGTGTATTCACCATCATTTGTTGATGGACTATCAACCACTGTCGACTACTGGCAAATTGAGTTAGAAAACTTAATCGATAATATCGATCCTCAATTAATGCTTGATGAGTGTGCAACGTCAGGAAAGTACTGTGACAAGATCACTCGTTTTGCTAATGGTGATATTAAAGCTATCGATGCGCGTTTAACTAACGTCGGTAATTTGAAAACTGACGGTCTAGATGTAAATGTCCGTTACGCCTATGACTTTGACCCTATGGTACTGAGTCTAAACTGGGAAAATACATACGTTTTAAACTACGAACTGACTCAGTCTGATGGCACAGTTGAAGATTACAACGGTAAATTCATCAGTGATTCGATAGGTCTATTCTCAAAATTCCGTTCAACACTAAATGTTGGTCTAGCACAAGATGCATGGCGTGCTAACTGGACGACGCGTCTGATTGATGGTGTTGATTACGAACTACCAGGTACTGATAAAGAAACATATGACTTTAGCGTTCCAACCGTTGTTTACCACGATATAAGCGCTGCATATGCCTTTGATAATGGTATTACGTTATCTGGTGGTGTGAATAACTTATTTGATAAAGAGCCACCACTCATTCTAGATACCATCTCTGCTAACACAGATACAACAACCTATGATGTTGGCGGTCGATACTTCTACGCTAACCTAAACTTCAAATTTTAAAGTAACTAACTGATTAAGTTACTAATAAATTATAAATTTCCGGCACGATATATCGTGCCGGCCTTCCCCCTGACTGACAAGCCACACAAACAAGGATGTATCAATGAAATTAAAAACATTCGGTGTGAATGCCATCACCGCAGCCTTGCTCACTTTTAGTGGTGCAACTTTGGCATCAAATGCAGATGCTGTTATTTCAGCTCAAGCGAAAGCCGATAAATCAGCCCAAGTCTCGCAAAATAAAATCGATAAATATGCTGATAGTGCAGATGCGATGTTAGCCGAATACAAAGGCCTGCTTCGTCAAATTGACAGTATGACGGTCTATAACAAGCAAATTGAACGCATGGTGCTATCTCAACAAGAAGAGCTTAATTCACTCAACAATCAAATTGCTCAGATAGATCAAACAGCAACAGAGGTTGTGCCGTTGACGCTAAAAATGGTGACGGCTCTCGATGAATTTATCGCTCTAGACCTTCCATTCCAGCAAGAAAACCGTGAAAAACGCATTAATGAATTGAAGCGAATGATGGACCGCGCAGATGTCACTACATCTGAAAAGTTCCGTAAAGTGATGGAAGCATACCAAATTGAAGAAGGCTTCTCGCGCTCGATTGAGTCTTACAAAGCAAGCTTAGATCGCGATGGTGAAACCGTTACTTATGACTTTTTACGCATCGGTCGTACCGCCCTTCTTTATCAATCACCAGATGGTGGAGAAACAGGGATGTGGAATCAACAATCGGGCAAATGGGAAACTCTGCCAGAGAGTTACCGCATTGCTGTTCAACAAGGTATTCGAATTGCTAAGAAACAAGCACCACCAGCACTGATTAAGCTACCTGTATTCACTGGGGAGGATAAATAATGAAAGGATTCAAATCATTAGCAGCAGTTTTACTCGCCAGCCTTTTTATGGTCTCAAGCGCACAAGCTGAAGCACCTAAAAATCTTAATGAGCTTCTAAAAAGTGTTAAGTCTGAAAGTATTGTTGAGTCAAAAGAAAACAAAGCCCGTGAAGCTGAGTTTCTTTCAGATAAAAATAAACAGGCCGCATTATTACAACAAGCAAAAGCAAAATTACAAGCAGCAACCGAGCAAGGTGATCAATTAAAAGCCACTTTTGATGACAACGACAAACAATTAACAGAGTTAACAGAAACCCTGCGCGTGCGCTCTGGTACCTTAGGTGAAATGTTTGGTGTTGTTCGCCAATATGCGGGTGAATTTAAAGGACTCTTTCACGCGTCACAAAATGCAGTTCAGTTTCCTGAGCGCGATGCTTTACTGACAAAATTAGCTGAGAGTAAAGAGCTACCTTCAACTGAAGAGCTAGAGTCTTTTTGGCACACTATTTTACAGCAAATCATTGTATCAGGCGAAACGTCTACGACACCGGCAACCGTAGTGTATGGCGAAGGTAAAGAAGCAACGACTGACGTAACACTGCTTGGTGAGTTCAATGCTATTGCTGACGGTAAGTATGTTACATACGTACCTGAAACACAGAAATTTGAAGAGCTATCGCGCCAACCTGCTAACAATATTACGACATTAGTATCAGGTTTCGAGGCCAATAAAGACACTTACCAACCACTTTTCATTGACCCATCTCGTGGTGTCATTCTTTCACTACTGGTACAAAGCCCAACTGTTAAAGAACGAGTAGAGCAAGGTGGAATTGTTGGTTATGTCATCCTTGGTATGGGTGCGATTGGTGCATTAATTGCGCTAGTTTGTTACCTACGACTACTGATTATTGGCAACAAAATGCGTAAACAAGAAAAATCAGACACGCCGCTGAAAAATAACCCATTAGGTGAGGTGATTGAAGCCTACCAAGATCACAAAGGTGACAACCTTGAAGATCTTGAAGCCAAGTTGGATGAAATCATTCTACGAAACGCACCTCGTATCGAACGCTTTGTTGGCTCAATTAAATTGTTCGCCTCTGTCGCCCCACTACTTGGCCTACTGGGTACCGTAATGGGTATGATTGGTACTTTCCAAGCTATCACGCTATTTGGTACAGGCGATCCAAAACTGATGGCTGGCGGTATTTCTGAAGCCCTAGTAACCACAATGTTAGGTCTGGTTGTCGCAATCCCACTCCTGTTCCTATACACCTTGGTACACAGTAAGAGCCGTCGCTTGATCCAAACACTTGAAGAGCAGAGTGCAGGCTTTATCGCTCGTTACCAGGAAAAGCTACACAAAGCCCAAGATTAAGGAGGCGTTATGTGGTGGTTAATTGAAGAACTGGAGTCAATAAGACGCTTTCTAGGTATGGGTGGTGATGTCCTCATCGCCATCTTTATACTCAGTTTTATGCTTTGGATTGTTCTCCTTGAACGTTGGTTTTACTTCATCGCTGTTGCACCCAAAGCCGCGAAAAGTGCACTTAACAATTGGATGACAAGAAAAGATCACAACAGTTGGAATGCAAAAGCTATTCGTCAAGAAATTATATCGAAACAAGATATTGAAAATAAACGTGGCTTACCCGTTATCAAAGTATTGATAGCACTCTGCCCACTACTCGGTTTACTCGGGACGGTAGTTGGTATGATCCAAGTTTTTGATATTTTGGCCGTCGTTGGAACCGGGAGTCCTCGTGCTATGGCATCGGGTATTTCAAAAGCAACAATCCCAACACTTGCTGGCATGGTGGCATCGTTATCTGGACTATTTTTTAGTACACGCCTTGATCATCAAGCAAAAATGACGACACAGAAGCTAGAAGACCAACTTAAGCATATTGCCTAAATTCAAAGGATTGAGAGGTATAGGTCATGAAAAGACGCTATAGCAGTGATAGCAGCGATGAAGCAGCTATCGATATGACACCCATGCTCGACATCGTATTTATCATGTTGATTTTCTTTATCGTTACAACATCGTTTGTAAAAGAAGCGGGTATCGAAGTCAGTCGACCAAGTGCAAATTCCGCGCAAGTGGTTAAGAAAGGTAACATCATGGTTGCCGTTGGTGCCGCAGGTGATGTTTGGGTCGATAAACGCCGTATTGAAGTTGATGCAGTGCGAGCCAATATTGAACGTCTACGTGCTGAAAGCCCTGATGGAGCGGTAGTCATTCAAGCCGATCAAGAAGCCAATGCTGGCGTGGTTGTAAAAGTCATGGATCAAATAAAAATGGCAGGTGTTGAAAATATCTCCATTGCCGCAACGAATAAGGATTAAGCCTATGCGGTATTTGGTCTCTATTGCACTGGCGCTCGTTGTCTCCCTCGGGTTGTTCTGGGGGATGGACAAGCTAGTAAATAAAGAGCGCCACGAGCTGACGTCGGATGAAGATCTTCGTATGGTTGACTTCATCCACGTTAAACAAAATGAAAAAATACAGGAGAAGAAACGCGAATTGCCAAAACCTCCGCCACCACCAAAACGCCCGCCACCGCCACCAGAAATGAAGGTAACGGCAACGGTAAAACCGGTGATGGAACAAATGCCAATGGACACGCCACAGTTAAATTTACCCGTTAATGTAACTGGTGGTTCCGTGCTAGGGCATTATTCTCAAGGCGGTGGTGCACAAGCGGTTGGTGGTAACAATGGTCCAATTCCACTAGCAACATTTCAGCCTCAAATGCCTCGAAAGGCTGCACGTTCAGGGCTTGAAAAAGGGGTTGTGTTACTCGAGTTTGTGGTTAATGAGCGCGGCGCGGTTGAAAACGTAAAAGTTCTCAAAGAAACACCTCGTAAGCTTGGCTTAGGCAAAGCTGCGAAAAAAACTGTTTCTAAATGGACCTTTAAGCCCAAAATGGTTGATGGTAAACCAGCGAGTGCGAAGATGTCTCAAGAGATCGAGTTCTCAACCAATTAAGGAGTCAAACATGATGAAATCAATAAAACACATGCTGGCTTCTCTCACGCTTGCTGCGGGTGTGCTCTCTGCACCCGCAGTAGCCAATGAGAACCCGCAACTTTCAGATCGTACTTTTCGTACTGTGAACAAAGTTCAAGAACTCATTGCAGAGGAAAAGTACAACGAGGCCATTAGCAAACTAAATAAATCGTTAAGTAGTTCAAATAAGAAGAAGTATGACCGTGCCGTGTTATTGCAACAAATGGGGTTTCTTTACTCTTTAAAAGATAATTACCCGAAGGCTGCCAAATATTTTGCTGACGCATTGAAAATGGATGCGCTACCAGTACCGGTGGCACAACAAGTTCGTTATAGCTTGGCACAGTTATATTTAGCAGAAGAGCAATACAAAAACTCGGTCAACACCATGAATACATGGTTTAAAGTTGCTAAAACGACCAAAGAAAAACCACCCGCGCATGCTTACATCACACTGGCAAGTGCTTATGTTCAAATGGGAAATTATAGAAACGCAATTGCACCTACAAAAAAAGCGATCTCAATGACGAAATCGCCGAATGAATCGTGGTACTTATTGCTAGTTTCATCCCATTACGAATTAAAGCAATACAAAAGTGTTGCGAGTGTCCTGAAAACCTTAACGAATAAGTATCCAAAGAAAAAACGTTATTGGATGCAACTATCTGGGGTTTATATGGAGCTCAACCAGAATAAAAATGCGCTAGCGACTCTTGAAGCTGCTTACAAATTAGGTTTGTTAGAGGGAGAAAAAGAACACCTTCGCTTAGTAAACTTTATGGCATACCAAGGTATTCCCCACAGAGCAGCGAAGATAATGGCGCAAGAAATGGCAAATAATAACATTGCTCGTACTCATGCAAATATTGAGAAGCAAGCCAGTTTTTATCATCAGGCAAAAGAGCTAGATGAAGCCATCAGTACCTATAAGCAAGCTTTTAAAATTGCACCTTCAGGTAAACAACAAATCCGTATCGTTAAATTAATGATACAGGATAAGCAATTTAAGCAAGCAACTGCTTTTGCTAACAGTTCATCCAACGCTAAACGCGATGAAAAGGCTGAACTCGCTTACCTTAGGGGCATGGCTTACTTTGAATTAGATCAGCATCAAAATGCTTTAAAGGCGATGAAAACAGCTGCGCAGTCATCTTCGATGAAAAGCAGTGCTGAGCCATGGATTGCATTTTTAGAAGACCAAAGCTAAAGGTACCATCACCTTTCACTGTCGTGATCTTGTGTGAGTCAGTCACACTGTTTGGGGAAGTATTTATTACTTCCCCTTTTTTATCTCGTTAAGCACCGCATTTTGTGTGTCTGATAATGTTTGTTTCAACGTCTTAGCATTTTCTTGCTCAATGACAGCAACGACATTTACTTGCTGATCTGCAATTTGATGAAATTGAGAGAGATACCAATCACCACTTTCATCTGGTTCATTCGCATTAGTACTAAACGAGCTCACAACACTTATTGAAATTACAGCCGTTTTTATAGCATTAATAAGTACACGCCACATCATGAATAAATCCCCCTAAGAGCATTATTAATCAATTCATTCTGTAATCTGCAGAAATTGTACCAATCTTAAAAATGTTATTATTTCTAATGTTTTTGACAAAAAACGGGCTCAGTTAGTCTAACTCACTAAGCTAAATCGTTAACTTTTCGTTAAAACGACCAGTTATAGAGACAAAAAAGGCCGTTTAATAACGACCTTTATATAAGCACTCATTTCTATTGAATTGCTAACCACTCTGGTACATCAGCAATACTGTCTAACACCACGTTTGCTAACGCTTCACCTTCATCCGTGATCGGCTTACCTGTACGTACGAGCACTTTTAAAGCAACATCAGCAGCTGTGGCTGCTTTCATGTCATCCGCTTTATCACCAATCATCACAGATTGCGACATATCGATTTTCAAGAAATCGCGAGCTGAAATAAACATACCTGGTTTGGGTTTACGGCAATCACAATCTTGCAAGTAATCACCCTGCCCTTTTGTTGCATGGTGCGGGCAGTAGTAAATACCATCAAACTCAACGCCATTATCAACAAAATTCCAGTCCATCCACTCTGTTAATGAAGTAAATTCATCTTCACTAAACATACCGCGAGCGATACCTGATTGGTTAGTCACCAATACGAGTAGATAACCCATTTCTTTGAATTTTTTACATGCTTCAAATACCCCGTCAATGTATTCGAAATCATCAACGGTATGGACATAGCCGTGATCAACATTAATCACGCCATCACGGTCAATAAAGACTGCAGGTTTGGCCAAAAGGATAGCCCTCTTAAATCATAAATTTTTTAGATTATGGCACGAGTTAATAATGAAGAGTACTCGTTATTGATTAACGCTCACAACATAGCCGTTTGGACGTCTAGATGTAAAAATAGCTATTGACAGCTTTTATAATAGAACATAGCATCATAATTTCAGGTTGATTACTTATTTAACCCTAATAAAACAAATAACCATAAATTTATACAATAGTTTTTCAAGATCATACAATAGTTTTATCTAGGAGCAGGACGTTCAATGATAGAAATAAAGCAACTCAATAAAGTCTTCTATCAAGGCGATAAGGCTATAAACGCATTAAGCGATATAAACCTTACAATTAAGCAAGGTACTATCTTTGGGGTTATTGGCTCATCCGGTGCAGGGAAAAGTACCCTCATTCGTTGTGTTAATTTGTTAGAGCGCCCTTCTAATGGTCAAGTGATTGTCGATGGTATCGATCTTACTACTCTATCGAACCAAAAACTCACTTTGGCTCGTCGTAAAATAGGCATGATTTTCCAACATTTTAATCTCCTTTCATCTCGCACAGTTTTTGATAATGTTGCTTTGCCTCTTGAATTAGCCAATACCAATAAAGCGATAATAAAAACAAAAGTGACAGAGTTACTGGCTTTAGTCGGTCTTGAAGATAAACACCAAAGCTACCCAGCAAATTTAAGTGGTGGACAAAAGCAACGGGTCGCGATTGCTCGTGCGTTAGCCTCTGATCCCAAAGTGTTACTCTGTGATGAAGCCACCAGTGCATTAGATCCTGCCACCACGCATTCGATTCTGGAGCTACTGCAAGAAATTAACCGAAAGCTAAACCTAACTATTTTGCTTATTACCCATGAAATGGATGTCGTGAAGCGTATCTGTAGTGAGGTCGCAATTATTGGTGACGGTAAATTAGTTGAACAGGGATCAGTCGGTGATATTTTCTCACACCCCAACACCGAATTAGCCAAAGACTTTATTCGTTCAACATTGGATTTGTCGATTCCAGCTGATTACCAAGCTCGTATGACGCCAACACAAGTTGAAAACTCATACCCTCTTATTCGTTTAGAGTTCACCGGTGCTTCTGTTGATGCGCCACTGATCAGCCAAGTAACACGTAAGTTTGGTTTAGATATCAGTATTCTCAGCTCGGATATGGATTATGCGGGAGGAGTAAAATTTGGACTGATGTTAGCAGAGTTTTTTGGTGATCAAGACTCTGTTGAGAATGCGGTCAATTTTCTACGTCAAAATAAAGTAAATGTTGAGGTGCTTGGCTATGTCGCTTAATGATTTAACCCTGTGGTGGCAACAAAATACCCGCCTGATTGATTTACTGATTGAAGCATTAGGACAAACACTAACCATGGTGTTTGTATCAGGGCTAATTGGTTTTGTTATTGGTATTCCTTTGGGGGTCACCCTTCACTTAACGAAGAAAAATGGCTTATTAGAAAATACCGTTGTTAATAACATCCTTGGCATTATCGTTAATATTGGCCGCTCTATTCCTTTTATTATTCTGCTGGTTGCGATCATTCCATTTACCCGCTTTGTCGTAGGTAGCTCAATTGGTACTGCTGCGGCGATAGTTCCTCTTGCTGTAGGAGCAATTCCTTTTATTGCTCGTTTAGTTGAAGGGGCATTGTTAGAAATTCCATCAGGCCTTGTGGAAGCAGCACAATCTATGGGAGCAACACCACTACAGATCATTAAGAAAGTGCTATTACCAGAAGCATTACCAGGCATCATCAATGCGGTGACGATCACCCTTGTTACCTTAGTCAGTTATTCCGCGATGGCGGGTACGGTTGGCGGTGGCGGTTTAGGTGATGTCGGTATTCGTTATGGCTACCAACGTTTCGATGGCACCGTCATGGCTATCACAGTCGTCGTTCTAATAGTACTGGTCCAAATTATTCAATCTGTCGGTGATTACCTCGTAAAACGTGTTGATCATCGATAATCAAAACACTTTAAGGAAAACCCCATTTTAAGGAGAAGTTGTATGGCGTTTAATCTAAAACATGTTTTTGCTCTTGCAGGTGTTGCTGCAGCCCTATCACTAACAGGCTGTAGTGAAAAAGAAGCCGTAGTTGATAATAGCAAGGTAAAAATTGGCGTCATGGCAGGAGCCGAAGAGCAAGTTGCTGAAGTTGCTGCAAAACAAGCAAAAGAAAAATATGGCTTGGATGTAGAGTTAGTTTCTTTTACTGATTACGTATCACCGAATGCGGCATTAGAAGAAGGCTCTATTGATGCTAATGCTTTCCAACACAAACCATATCTTGATCAGCAAATTAAAGATCGCGGTTACAAGTTTGCGGTAGCGGGGAATACATTTGTTTACCCAATTGCAGGTTACTCAAACTCAATCAAATCTGTTGATAAGCTAAAAGATGGCGATAAAGTGGCAGTACCAAACGATCCAACCAACCTTGGTCGTTCATTGTTGCTACTTCAACAGCAAGGTCTAATAAAACTAAAAGATGGTTCAGGTTTAACTGCAACAGTATTAGATATTGTTGAAAACCCGAAAAACTTAAAGATTGTAGAGCTAGAAGCGGCACAATTGCCACGCTCTTTAGATGATGTGGCACTGGCTGTTATTAATACCACTTACGCAAGTAGCATTAACTTAACGCCTGAGCGCGACGGTGTGTTTGTAGAAGATAAAGAATCACCATATGTCAACCTGATTGTGTCTCGTGCAGATAATGTGAATGCGGAAAACGTGAAGAAATTTGTTCAAGCGTACCAATCTGAAGATGTATATAACTCTGCGAAAAATATCTTTAATGGTGGTGTTGTAAAAGGTTGGTAATCCCTACTTTCTACTAACCATATACTTATCGGGTAGGTCTCAGCACCTACCCTTTTTTATGCTATATTCTCAGCTCTTTTGGCTTCTTAATTGGCTTCATTCCATGTCTTATAACATCGAACCTATCGGCATTATCCACTCTCCCTATAAAGAAAAATTTGCTGTTCCTCGGCAGCCTGGGTTAGTGCCAAGTGCGCGTTCTGAAATTGTTTTACAAGGTGCTGCAAATTCATTAGAAGCGGTAAGAGGCATAGAGCAATTTAGTCATTTGTGGTTATTATTTTTGTTTGATCAGAATTTAGATGCCGGATGGCGCCCAACCGTTAGACCGCCTCGATTGGGCGGTAATGAACGCATTGGTGTGTTCGCTAGCCGTGCCACATTCCGCCCCAATGGCATTGGCATGTCTGCGGTCGAATTAAAAGGCATTCGCCATGAAAACGGTAATGTGATCATTGAACTCGGTGGTGTTGATCTCGTTGATGGTACGCCTATTATCGATATTAAGCCTTATATCCCTTATTCAGACAGCTTGCCACAAGCACAAGGTGGATTTGCTTCTAACACTCCGGATCTAATGCCCGTGTGTTTTAGTGAAACAGCGCTCAATCAACTACCAGCAAAAAACAAAAGCTATTATCAAACCGTGATCTGTGAAATTTTAGCGCAAGATCCACGTCCTGCTTATAAGAAAGGTAAGCCGGATCTAAAACAATATGCGGTGCATTTATTTGATTTTAATGTTCACTTCTCAGTAACAGAGCAACAAATAACCGTTAATCAGATCGAGAAAGTTAATCAGTAGCAGATCTTATACAGTTATCTTTGGCGAATAGCGTGTAGGCTGGTAAGATATTCGGCTATCGTCAGATCACTGACGGGCGGGATTTATCCCTTCTTTTTTAATCTAATTAATCAACGGATACCATCAATGCGTACCAGTAATTATCTTCTTTCTACTCTGAAGGAGACTCCAAACGACGCAGAAGTTATTAGCCACCAGCTAATGCTACGTGCAGGTATGATCCGTAAGCTGGCTTCAGGTCTATACACCTGGCTACCTACAGGTCTGCGTGTTCTGCGTAAGGTCGAAAACATCGTTCGCCAAGAAATCGACAATGCAGGCGCAATCGAAACCTTGATGCCCGTTGTTCAGCCGTTTGAACTATGGGAAGAAACAGGTCGCTCTGAGAAAATGGGCCCTGAACTACTTCGCTTTACTGACCGCCATACTCGTCCGTTTGTGCTTAGCCCAACAGCAGAAGAAGTGATCACAAGCCTAGTACGCAACGAAGTAAGCTCTTACAAGCAACTTCCGTTGAACCTGTACCAAATCCAAACTAAATTCCGTGACGAGCGTCGTCCACGTTTCGGCGTAATGCGTGCACGTGAATTCTGCATGATGGATGCTTACAGCTTTGACATTGACAAAGAAGGTCTACAAAAGTCTTACGATGCAATGCACGACGCTTACTGTAAAGCGTTCGATCGCATGGGTCTTGAGTACCGTCCAGTATGGGCCGACTCTGGCGCAATCGGTGGTAATGGCTCTCAGGAGTTCCACGTATTAGCAGAAAGCGGCGAAGACTTAATTGCATTCTCAACTGAATCTGACTACGCAGCAAACATCGAAAAAGCAGAAGCACTAGCCCCTGCTCACGATCGTGCAGCACCAACAGTGGAACTGTCTGTTATCGATACACCTAATGCGAAAACTATCGATGAGTTAGTTGAGCAACACGGTATTGCTATCGAGAAAACGATCAAGACCTTATTTGTTAAAGCTTCTGATGAAATCGATGCGCCTATCGTAGCGCTATTGGTTCGTGGTGATCACGAATTAAACGAAATTAAAGCTGAAAACCTAGACTGGGTTGCTTCTCCACTTGAAATGGCAACTGAAGAAGAAATTCGCCAGTTCGTTAACGCAGGTCCTGGCTCACTTGGTCCTGTCGGTCTTGAGCTTCCATTTATCGTTGACCGTACTGTTGCTGTAATGAGCGATTTTGCTGCAGGCGCAAACATCGATGGTAAACACCATGTTGGTATCAACTGGGGCCGTGACGTTGAGCTAGATCGCGTTGAAGATCTACGTAATGTAGTTGAAGGTGATCCAAGCCCATGTGGCCAAGGTACATTGATGCTAAAACGTGGTATCGAAGTGGGTCACATCTTCCAGCTGGGTAATACATACTCTGAGAAGATGAACTGTGGCGTGCTAGATGCTAACGGTAAAAACACCATTCTAGAAATGGGTTGTTACGGTATTGGTGTATCACGTGTTGTGGCATCAGCTATCGAACAGAACCATGACGAAAACGGCATTATCTGGCCAGATGCGCTTGCACCATTCCACGTTTCTATTGTTCCTATGAACATGGCGAAATCAGAAGAAGTAAAAGAAGCGGCAGAGAAGCTATATGCCGATCTAACTGCTGCTGGTATTGAAGTACTGTTTGATGATCGTAAAGAACGCCCTGGCGTAATGTTTGCAGATCACGAACTACTAGGTATTCCACATACTATCGTTATTGGTAACCGTAGCCTTGAAAACGGTGAGATGGAATATAAAAACCGTCGCACAGGTATCAAAGAAGCCGTTGCTGTAAATGATGTTGTTGCGTTTATTAAGCAAAAAATGGCTTAAGTAAAAAGCTAATAACATATTGAAAAAGCTGTCGTTATGGCAGCTTTTTTTCTATTCTTTATTTTAAAAAAACATTTTACTCACTCCCATTTTTTTATGTAACAGTAAATATCCGTTACAATCTTGCCGTTATCATTGATCTGCTCAAAATATGCCCTATAGTGACAAATCAAATAGTTATTGATCTTGTCGTAATGGAACAGGCTTTATTTAATCGATCTCATTCCTCACCTTCCCCTAAGCTAAAGCAAAAACCTTTAGCTGCGGATCAACGTCTGTTGATCCTGCAAAAACTTCAAGGGAAGCTGGAGATCCAAGCGTTATTTCAACCTCTCTGCAGAGAGCTAGATAAACAAATTGATATCGCTCGTTTAGTCTGGACCCTTGATGAAACTACAACATTGATCCGCCAAGGAAAACCGACACCTCATCAAAACAGCTTTGCTTTACGCTTTGGTGATAACTCTTTAGGCTCACTTCATTACTCCACTCTTTATCCGTTAGATAACGACGAAATAAGCCTATTACATACCTACCACCGTTTATTTGCAGGCCCTCTATTTAATGCGATTGAATATCAAAAAGTAAAACATATGGCACTGAAAGATAAACTTTCAGGGCTATGTAATCGAATGTGTTTTGAGCAAGATATTCATCATGCTATTGCGATGAGCGAAAAACGAGATGTGGAGTTGGTACTGTTTATTTGTGACTTAGATAATTTTAAACAAGTGAATGATAACTTTGGTCATCTTGATGGCGACAAAGTCATTAAAGATTTTGCTAATGCACTGAAGTTTGCAACGCGCACTTCAGATCGTTGTTATCGCATTGGAGGTGATGAATTTATTATTTTACTTCAACCTGCCAGTGCTCGCTCTGAAATAAAAGTGGTATCACGGATCAACCAATATATTCAACAAAGCCCTATCTTGGGTATCTTAAATATTGGATTTTCTTATGGCACAGCGACCTTTAATAAAGGTGATTCTATGCTGTCTTTAATTGAACGTGCCGATCGTAAACTTTATCATCACAAGCGTAATAAATAATCATCTCGTTGCGCTAAGCACCATAAATCCTACGTTTTTATTTTATTTAACGCTATGATGATCCACGTTAATAGTGAGTATATTCGAAGTGAGCCCCTACATTCTCTTCGAATACTTTCTAGAAAGGATGAATGATGCAAATTTATCAATGCTGTGAGCTTATCCGAGCAACTTACGCGCAAATTGGTAGTGGTGATCAAGGTTATATTCCTGCGGCTATTAGCTGTGCAATTAAAACCTTCAATGATATTGCCGAAGATACTAATTTACCGCTTGAAGTCCGTGAGCGTGCAGCGTTTGCTGCAGCAAACTTATTAATCAGTGATCATGAGGACAAATAATGGATTTAGCTAAATTTGAAAGCATGGATCCCATCATGTTAATGAGTATTGTCAACATGAAGATCCGTGATGACTTTCAAGATCTCGATGAACTCGTTAAATTCTACGAGATTGATCGCCAAAAGCTGATCGATAAACTTGCAAGTGCTGGCTTTGAATACTTGCCTGAAGTTAAACAATTTCGCTAAACAAAAAACGGAAGCTTAAAGCTTCCGTTTTATTTTTAGGTTAAACCCGTATTAGCCTTTAAAGATCGGCAGTAAATTTGCCATCGCCATAATGTGGAAGATTGCGGTCACCACACCAAAGCCAATCACAACATATACCGTCACATTACCGCCAGGCACAACAAACCCATCTTTCTTTTCTTTGCATTGACGAGTCTTTTTCGCTAATAAAGCAGGAATAATACACGCCCAAATCGTTGCAGCAGCACCGGCTAAACCAATCGCAGACAAGAAACCCAGTGGTGCAAATAATGAAAGGATCAGCGGTGGTAAGAAAGTGATAGCCCACGTCTTCAAGCGTCCTTGTTTTGAATCTTCAAAGCCAAATAAATCGGCCAAATAATCAAAAACCCCCAAACCAACTCCGATAAACGAAGAAACAACAGCGGCAATCGAAAAAATACGGATTGCTTGTTTAATGCTGTTTGAGTCAATAACGCTATCAAGTGCTTGCGTTAAAGCATCAATACCACCACCAGCCGAAACCACAGGACCAAATGCATCACGAGGTAAGTTGCCAAAAATACAAATCACCCACACTAAATAGAAACCTAACGCGATAAATGTGCCACCTAGAATCGCATTTTTAGCTTGGTATTCATCGCGGTAATAGTCGCGCATTGTGCTCACCGAATGGTGGTAACCAAAAGAAGTTAATGCTATAGGTAATAGTGCTAACGCATAAGGAGAATAGCTGGCATGTAAGTGAGTTGTATCCAGTAAAACAGGAACTTTGATATGCGTCGCTAGTCCTGAAATTCCAATTAAGAAACTCACCAACATAAAAACAATCAGTAAAATAGAAATACGATCAACCGCACGCGTTGAGTGCAGAACAAAGGTTGAACTGATTGCGACAAATAAAATAGAAGCTAACTTACTATCAATCCCTAATATATTACTAAAAATCATACCTGATGATGAAATATAGGCATAAAGCAAAATACCACCAACAAAGTATAATGACAGATTATTAATAATATTAATTTTAGTATTAAGTACATCTTTTGTGATGGTATTAAAAGACACTTTAAAATCATAATGCTTAAGCGCTTCTAATAATAACCAGCCTGATAATGTCATCATAACCATGGTTAAAGATATTGCAATAACGCTCCAGAATGTCCATGCACCCGCCCCAGCACTCGGTAAACCTAACATGCCCGCGCCTACACAAACGCTTGCAATAATACACGCTCCGCCAAGTGTCGATGGTTTGCTCATTTCTTTCCCTTCCAACTGTCGTATCAGTAGACTAGTACACTAATACCTTTTGTATTTTATCGCAATAAAAAGTTACTAAGCAGGCTAAAAAAACAACATAATAAAAATTAGCTATATATCCTTCTTCACAAAACATGATTTAAAAGCATAAAAAACACCGTAATAAATAATATATTACGGTGCAAAGTAAATAATATTTCGATGAAAGATAGGGTGCTTGAACTTACTAGGAAAATAATGCCCTATTTGTCTTTTTTAAGAATTAAGAGCAATTGTAATATCATGACCAGAAAACTCAGAGACGACAAAATACCCCGCTACAGCAGCAAGTTTATCGCCATAAAAGATAAGAGGCGTACGGCTGCGTAACCAACTTGGCACATTATATTCTTGATAAAGTTTTTTTAATTTTCTGCTGCCACATCGCCCTACAGGTTTTATAGCATCACCTTGATAGTGAAAGCGCACGGTTATAGACTCATCAGATTTAGGCTGTCTTAATAAAGGATAATCACCCTCTTGGCTTAAAACCAGCGTCCCTAAGTTTTGCGGTAGCTGGCAAGGAGAATCTAAATCAATATTGTTTTTCCACTGGCTAATATCATCCCACTGCCGCAGTAAATATAACTTCTTTTGATAGCGACGCACTTCAACATTTGCCCAACACAGTTTAGGATTCGCATCTTCTTTTGCCTGAACTACGTTAAACCAAATCTGTTCAAGCTGTGCTAACGATGGCATTAAGACTGATTGTTTTTTTAACCATTGACGAATTAACGCCATACCGACACGTTGAGTCACATCAGAAGCAAGCAGTAAGCTACCATCAGCTTGGATCGCTTGAGCAAGTTGGGTGGCTAATAACTCAGCTAGTAATGCTTCTTGCTCACCGCACAATGCGCTACTTCGTGCGACTGATTTATGAATACTTGGCCAACGTTCAACTAGACGAGGCGTTATTTGGTGGCGAATAAAATTGCGATCATAACGCTCATCTTGGTTACTTTCATCTTCAACCCAAGAGAGTTTGTGCTCCAATCCGTATTGCTCAATATCAGCACGAGTAATATTGAGTAATGGTCTTAAATGCGTCCCTTTAGCAAAAGGGAGTATCATTGGCATCGCTGCTAATCCAGCAGGGCCACTCCCGCGCTTTAATGCCAATAGAAAAGTTTCAATCTGATCGTCACTATGTTGAGCGGTTAATAGCATGTCACCCATGTTGACGTGTTGCGCTAAAATGTTATACCGCGCTTCTCGTGCAGCTTGCTCAAGGCTAATTCGGTTTCCTGTTAGCACTTTTACACGTTCAACATCACAGCTAATGCCGGCACTTTTAGCCCAAACCACACACTTATCAGCCCATATATCAGCATTAGTGCTTAACCCATGATGTACATAAACGGCATGACAGCTATATTCTGGATTTTGTGTAATAAATCGCGCTATTAAATCAAGCAGTACACGAGAATCGAGCCCACCACTAAAAGCAAGAACAAACCGTTTGCTTGCAGGGAGATGAGTCAATAATTGACGACAAAAAGCAGAATACAACATGATATCTTTCAACATTAAGAGAAAACTATAGTCTATCGCAGCCTATCAAAGCACTAAATGGGAAAAACAAAAAAGGCCAGCTTAATTGCTGACCTTTTACTAAACGTTACACCAACTTTTTAGCAGTAACCATAACTCATTAGACGCTGATAACGACGTTCAAGTAACGTCTCAGTATCTAATTCATCCAGTTCAGCCAATGTTGCCTTAAGTTGTGCTTTTAATGTATTTGCCATTAGTAACACATTACGGTGAGCGCCACCCAGTGGCTCTTCAATGATGTTATCAATCAGCTCCAACTCTTTTAAGCGAGGAGCTGTCATACCCATTGCTTCAGCCGCTTGCGGTGCTTTGTCTGAATCACGCCATAAGATTGATGCACAACCTTCTGGTGAAATAACAGAGTAGGTTGAATATTGCAGCATATTAACGCAATCACCCACACCGATCGCTAATGCGCCGCCAGAGCCGCCTTCACCCACCACATTACAGATAACAGGCACTTTCAAGCCAGACATAACTTTTAGGTTCATCGCGATAGCTTCTGATTGACCACGCTCTTCAGCGCCGACACCAGGATATGCACCAGCTGTATCAATGAAGGTAATCACAGGCATATTAAAGCTCTCTGCCATTTTCATTAAACGTAATGCTTTACGGTAACCTTCTGGTTTAGGCATGCCAAAGTTACGCTTCACCTTCTCAGTCGTACCACGGCCTTTTTGATGACCAATCACCATAACAGGACGGCCATCAATACGGGCAATACCACCGACTAACGCTTTATCATCAGCAAACGCGCGATCGCCTGCCAATTCATCAAACTCTTCGAACATGTGCTCGACATAATCAAAAGTATATGGGCGCTGAGGATGGCGTGCGAGTTGCGCAACCTGCCATGCACCAAGATCACCAAAGATTTTCTTGGTAAGCTCTAGGCTTTTCTTTTCTAGTTGCTCAATTTCTTTTTCTAGATCAACCGAATTAGACTCATCACGACGAGATACATCACGTAATGCTTCAATTTTTGCTTCTAGCTCTGCAATCGGTTGTTCAAACTCGAGGAAGTTCAGGCTCATACCACTTAAAATCCTTTTGCTTATGATGATGATAGGGACTTAACTACCCTATCATAAACATTAAGCGCATTTAATTAAACTCAAGCTCGACCTGCTTATCACCTAGGAGTGTTTTTAGATCCGATATTAATTGATCGGCTGGCGTTATTCGCCATTCTGTTCCTAAAGTGAGTTTGGCACGGGCATTCGAGCGCTGATAGTACACATTAACAGGCACAGTACCTGCTCTGTGTGGTTCCAACACTTGGCTGAAACGGGCAAAAAACTGCTCATCAATCTGCTGTTCTGTTACAGATATAGCAAGACCACGGAGATGCTTTTCTCTCGCTTCTGATATATCGAGCACTTCACGTGCAGACATTCTAAGGCCACCATTGAAATCATCAAAGCTGACCTGTCCTGATATCACCACAATTTTATCTTTTTCAAGCAGATCAATATAACGATCTAAGGCATCAGAGAATAGCATGACTTCCATTCGACCTGAACGATCATCAAGCGTCATTAAACCAATTCTGGTCCCACGTTTGGTTGTCATTACACGGGCGGCAATAACAAGCCCAGCAACAGACGCTACCTTATCACGTCCTGTTTGCTGCGCATCTTTTAAACGCCATGTGGTGTAATGTTTTAATTCTGAGAGATACGCATTTATAGGGTGACCTGTTAGGTATAAGCCTAATGTTTCACGTTCCCCTTCCAACCAGACTTTATCTGGTGCTTCAGGGATATTAGCATACTTATTCTCAACTTCTTCAGGGGCGGCCGTTAATACGCCAAACATGTCGGCTTGACCAAAGGCTTCGGCTTGGTGGTGCTGACTCGCGGCTTTTATCGCATCATCTAAAGTTGCCAACATCGCTGCACGATTAGGCCCTAAACGATCCATCGCACCCGACTTAATCAGTTTCTCTAAGACACGTTTATTGACTTTTTTAGTATCAATACGGGCACAGAAATCAAATAAATCTTTAAAGTGGCCACCTTTTTCACGGGCACTAATAATATTTTCAATCGGGCCTTCACCGACCCCTTTTACCGCACCGATACCGTAAACAACGGCACCGTCTTCATCAACATTAAAACGATATAAACCTTTATTAACATCCGGCGGCAGCAGCTTTAGCTTCATACGGTGACATTCGTCAACCAAGCTAATGATCTTGTCCGTATTATCCATGTCGGCTGTCATTACCGCAGCCATAAATTCGGCAGGGTAATGTGCTTTTAGCCATAGGGTTTGGTAAGACACCAAGGCATAGGCGGCTGAGTGCGATTTGTTAAATCCGTAACCGGCAAATTTCTCTACCAAGTCAAAGATTTTCATTGATAGCTCGCCATCAACGCCATTTTTTATCGAGCCTTCTTCGAACACGGCTCGCTGTTTCGCCATTTCTTCAGGCTTTTTCTTACCCATCGCACGACGAAGCATATCCGCGCCGCCAAGGGTATAACCCGCCAGCACCTGCGCGATCTGCATTACCTGCTCTTGGTACAAGATAATGCCGTAAGTCGGATCGAGAATTTCTTTTAATGACTCATGTTGCCATTTTTCATCAGGATAAGAAACCGCTTCTCGACCATGTTTACGGTCAATAAAGTTATCTACCATGCCTGATTGCAACGGGCCGGGACGGAATAGTGCCACCAGAGCGATCATATCTTCAAAACAGTCGGGTTGAAGACGTTTGATCAGATCTTTCATACCACGGGATTCGAGCTGGAATACCGCAGTTGATTCTGAGCGCTGCAACATCGCAAAGGATTTAGGATCATCCATTGGAATCGCTGCGATATTTATAGGCTCTTTGCCTTGTTCAACCAAACGTGGATTAATTAGCGCTAATGCCCAATCAATAATGGTTAATGTACGTAAACCTAAGAAGTCGAATTTAACTAAACCCGCAGTTTCAACATCATTTTTATCAAACTGAGTAACGGGGTTATTACCCTCTGCATCACAATATAAGGGAGCAAAGTCGGTGATGGTTGTTGGCGAGATAACCACACCACCAGCGTGTTTACCTGCGTTACGCGTTACCCCTTCAAGAATGCGACACATATCAATCAAGTCGCGAACTTCTTCATCCGCATCATAGGCTTGACCTAATTGAGGTTCGGCATCAAACGCTTTGGCGAGTGTCATCCCAGGCTCTGCTGGCACTAACTTTGAAATGCGATCAACAAAACCATACGGGTGACCTAGCACACGACCAACATCGCGGATAACCGCTTTGGCTGCCATAGTACCGAACGTAATAATCTGTGATACCGCATCACGACCATACATTTCAGCCACGTGATCGATAACCAAATCACGCTTATCCATACAGAAATCGATATCGAAATCGGGCATGGAAACACGTTCAGGGTTCAAGAATCGCTCGAAAAGTAAGTCAAACTCCAGCGGATCTAGATCGGTGATTTTCAGCGCGTAAGCAACCAATGAGCCCGCACCTGAACCACGGCCAGGGCCTACTGGTACATCGTTATCTTTCGACCATTGAATGAATTCCATTACGATCAAGAAGTAACCAGGGAATCCCATTTGGTTAACAACTTTTAATTCGATATCTAGACGCTCATCATATTCAGGACGACGAGCAGCACGCACTTCTGGATCGGGAAATAAAAATTCTAAACGTTCTTCGAGTCCTTCTTTGGATTTAACAATCAAGAAGTCCTCAATTGTCATATCACCCGTTGGGAAATTAGGTAAGAAATACTCACCTAATCGAACGGTTACGTTACAACGCTTTGCGATTTCAACTGAGTTTTGTAGTGCTTCTGGGATATCAGCAAATAACTCGCACATTTCTTCTTCACTACGAAGATACTGCTGTGCGCTATAAAGTTTCGGACGGTTGGGATCGACAAGGGTATAGCCATCATGAATAGCAACGCGAATTTCATGTGCGTCAAACTGATCGGCAGTGAGTAAACGAACATCATTGGTAGCGACAACAGGTAAATCGGCTTTTTCTGCCAGCTCAATCGCAAAGTGAAGGTAGGCTTCTTCATCAGCACGCCCTGTACGTACTAATTCCAAATAGTAACTATCTGGGAAATGGGTTTGATAAAAAGCAACTAAGCTATCAACCATGTTCTGGTTGCCTTTTAATAAAGCTTTACCCACGTCACCATTTTTACCACCGGATAGGATAATAAGCCCTTCACGGTGATTCACGAGCCACTCTTTATCAATAACAGGCTGATGCTGTACATGACCTCGTTGGTAGGCTTCAGAAATCAATAACGTAAGATTTTTATAACCTTCATTATTGGCAGCAAGAATGGTGAGTTCAAATAGTTCATCGCCCATCTCTGCTGACTGTACTTTGAAATCAGCACCGATAATTGGCTTTATTCCGGCATCATGAGCAGCAAAGTAAAACTTCACTAAACCACATAGGTTAGTAAAGTCTGTCATTGCGAGTGCAGGCATACCAAGTTCTGATGCCTTTTTAACGATTGGCTTTACTTTCGCCAAACCGTCAATCATCGAATAATCACTATGAACACGAAGGTGGATAAAACGTGGTTCTGCCATGACAACCTAATTTATTACGTAACTTAATTATGAAAATTATACCTGAAACAAGGTATGAGAGGTATTGAGCAAACAAAAAAATGGCATAGCGAATAGCTATGCCATTAGTCTGTAAAAAGAAAAATCGTTTAGTCTAAACCCAATACTCGCTTTACGGGTTTAAAGCTCTTACGATGCTGATCTATTGCGCCGTATTGCTCTAATGCTTCAAAGTGTGCTTTGGTTGGATAACCTTTATGTTTAGCAAAACCGTACTGCGGAAACTCAGCATCTAATATTTCCATTTCACGATCACGGGTCACTTTAGCAATAATGGACGCGGCACTGATCTCTGCAACACGTAAATCCCCTTTCACCACAGCCTGTGCCGCCATCGGTAATTCAGGTACTTTGTTACCATCAATAAGTACGTAATCTGGCTGTACACTTAAGCCTGCTACTGCGCGCTGCATCGCAACCATCGTTGCTTGCAAGATATTCAACTTATCAATTTCGTCCGCTTCACAACGACCTAATGACCAAGACAACGCTTTTTCTTTGATTTCATCAAACAACAAATTGCGTTTTTTTTCGGTCAATTTTTTAGAATCCGTTAAACCTTCAATGGGATTATTCGGATCTAAAATCACAGCCGCAGTCACCACTGCGCCAACTAATGGCCCACGACCGACTTCATCCACCCCAGCAATACAAGTTGCTTGCGGGTAAACAAATGGTTCAAACTCTTTTTTCTCAGCCATTTTACGCTCTATCAATCAAGGCAAGGACGGCATTTGCTGCTTGCTCATCAGCATTACAACGAATGGTTTTATGCATCTGCTCAAATTTCAACATCAGCTCAGAAGTGTCACCATATAGCATTTTATCCACTTCGTGATAGAGCTTCTCTGGCGTGCAATCTTCTTGCAAAAGCTCGGTGACCAACTCTTCATCTGCGAGAATATTTGGCAATGAAACATACTTAGTTTTAAGCATTTTCTTAGCCAGCCACGCCGTTAATGGTTTCACTTTATAGCCCACCACCATCGGACGCTTCACTAACATACATTCTAATGCAACTGTACCCGATGCGAGCAATACAGCATCTGAAGCAATCATTACATTACGAGCAGTATCATCCACCAGCACGAAATCAAGATCCGGTGCCGTTTGTTGCCACGCTTGCTCAAATTGTGCTCGACGTTTTTGATTAACCAGTGCAACGACAAAACCTAAATCAGGATGTTTAGCCTTAAGCTTTTTACACGTATCGATAAACGGTGGCGCGAGCATTTCCATTTCGCTACCTCGGCTACCGGGTAATACCGCAAGCCATCGTTTATCAGGATCTAGGCCTAATAATCTTTGTGCAGCACCTTGGTCGGTTTGCAATGGAATAGCATCTGCCATGGTGTGCCCGACGAACTCACAAGGAACATTAAACTTATCGTAAAACGCTTTTTCGAATGGCAAGAAAGCAAGCACAAGGTTGGTGGCAGCTTCGATTTTAAAGATACGCTTTTGGCGCCATGCCCATACCGATGGGCTGACATAATGCACGGTTTTAATACCGCTTTCTTTTAAATCTTTTTCTAGGCGTAAGTTAAAATCAGGGGCATCTATACCAACAAAAACGTCTGGCGGGTTATCGCTAAAGTATTTAACAAGCTCTGCTTTGACCTTAAATAAGCGAGGTAAGCGACCTAATACTTCAACAATCCCCATCACCGCGAGCTCTTCCATATCAAACAGCGCTTCACAGCCTTCTGCCTGCATACGAGGACCTGCAACACCAACAAATTCAGCATCTGGGTATTTGGCTTTAACAGCTTTAATAAAACCTGCACCTAAAATATCGCCGGAGATTTCTCCGGCGACAATTCCTATTCGAAGTGGCTTCGTCATTAGCGAATAATACCGCGTGTCGAGTTTTCAAATAGTTTCAGGAATAAGCCAATTGAAGGATAATCTTTACTCATTTCTTCAAGTACAGGTTTTACTTCAGCTAGCGTTTTACCTGAACGGTAAATTTCTTTATATGCACGACGAATAGCATGTAATTCTGGTTTTTCAAAACCACGACGCTTTAAGCCTTCGATATTAATACCGAACGGTTTCGCGTGGTTACCTTGCGCCATTACAAATGGTGGCACATCTTGAACAACAATAGAGCCGCCGCCGATAAAACTATGTGCGCCGACAGTACAGAATTGGTGTACTGGCGATAGTGCAGAAATAATCGCGTAATCTTCAACTGTTACGTGACCTGCTAATGTCGCGTTATTGCCCATGATAATGTTATCGCCCACAACACAATCATGCGCAATATGTACATTGACACAGAAAAGGTTATCACTACCTACGATAGTCACACCTTTATCTTGTACTGTGCCGCGATGCATTTGAACACTTTCACGGATCACATTGCGATCACCAATCACAAGACGTGTTGCTTCGCCTTGATATTTCTTATCTTGGCACTCTTCACCGATCACGGCGAATGGGAATATACGGTTGTCTTTACCGATCACCGTTGGACCTTTAATCACAACGTGTGACATCACTTCAGTGCCTTCACCAATTTCAACATCAGTGGCAATATAAGTGAAGGGACCAACTTTAACATTAGCGCCAATCTTTACACCGTCTTCAATCACTGCTGACGGATGAATTTGTGCGGTTTCATGGATCATGAGAATACTCGTCGTGCACATTTAAGTTCAGCTGAACATACCACTTCGCCGTCAACTGTTGCTACGCCATTAAATAGCGCAATACCGCGACGCTCTTTGATAAATTCAACATCTAAAATAAGCTGATCACCAGGACCTACAGGCTTACGAAACTTTGCTTTATCGATACTTGCAAAGTAGTACAGTTCATTTTCAGCAGGCGCACCAAAGGTTTTAAATGCAAGTAGACCTGTTGCTTGTGCCATCGCTTCTAAAATCATTACACCTGGAAATACCGGCATATTAGGGAAATGACCAGTAAATTGAGGCTCATTGACAGAAACATTTTTGATTGCTGTTAACGTTTTGCCTTCATCATAATTAGTAACACGGTCAATCATTAAGAAAGGATAACGATGAGGAAGCAGTTCCTGAATTTCTGTGATGTTTAGCGTCTTATTTTCGCTGGTCAAAACTAAATACCTGTATTAGAAAGAATAAAATAATATTCAATATCAATGCAAAACGGCCTACACAAGGTAGGCACATCAATTAAACGTAAAAACTTACTTACCTTTCGCTGCGAGTTCTTTTTCAACAGCTTTTAAACGTTTGTTCATATCATCAATACGATGAACACGCGTTGCAGTTTTACGCCATTCGCGGTTTGTTTGTAATGGAATACCTGAAGAGTACATGCCTTTTTCTTCAATACTTCGCATTACCATCCCCATACCAGTGATGGTTACACCATCAGCAATGTTGATATGGCCATTTAATACTGATGCACCACCAATAATACAATATTTACCAATTTTGGTGCTACCAGCGACAATTGTACCACCCGCCATCGCTGTACCATATCCGATCTGCACGTTATGGGCGATTTGCATTTGGTTATCAATGATCACATTGTCTTCAATAATGGTGTCATCGAGTGCACCACGGTCAATCGTCGTACATGAACCAATTTCGACACGATTACCAATACGCACAGAGCCTAGTTGAGGGATTTTTACCCACTCACCTTTATCATTCGCATAACCGAAACCATCGGCACCAATAACCGTGCTTGATTGCACTAAACAATCGCTACCTAACTTTACATTGTGGTAGATAGTGACATTGGCCCATAATTTAGTGTTATCACCAATGACCACATTTTTACCGATAAAACAACCTGCACCAATTTGCACGTTATTACCTAAGGTAACACCCGCTTCAATCACTGCGTTATGGCCAATAGCAACGTTATTACCAAGCGTAGCCGTTGGATCTACAAATGCAGATGCCGCTATCTCGGTTGCTGCTGCTGGCGTTGTATCTAATAGTTGTGCAACTAATGCGTAGCTTAAGTAAGGATCTTTTACAACCAGTGCATTACCTTGGAAGAATTCGACATCCGCTTCTCGTAGCATTACTGCATCAGCCTTGCAATCAGCAAGTTGCTTACGGTATTTGCTATCAGAAAGGAACGTTATTTGACCTTCCACTGCCTTGCTCATCCCAGCAATAGAATGAATTTCCACCGAGCCGTCGCCTTGAAGCTCTGCACCTAATTTTTCAGCTAGTTTAGCAAGTGTGATTGCAGCCATATTTACCTTATACCTATTGTAACAACAGCCACAAAAGTGGCTGTTAGATACACTAAAAACTGGTATATCGTGAAAATAACGATATACCAATCATTATTGCTTCATATTACTGATTATTTTACCGCAGCAATCACTTTAGAAGAAAGATCATCTTTCTTATTTGCGAATAAAACAGCTTGTGCGTCTAGCACGATGTTATAACCGTTTTTCTCTGCTACTGTATCAATCGCTGTACGGATTTTCTTAACAAGCTTCTGCTCTTCTTCCATACCACGACGGCGTTGATCTTCAGCAAGTGCTTGTGCTTTTAGTTTGTAATCAGAATCAAGTTGAGCAAGCTCGCGTTGAAGCTTTTGACGTTGATCTGAACTCATTAGTTCACCATCACGCTTCAATTTATCAATCTTGGTCTTCATCTTAGTTTCGATAGAACGTAGAGCCGCAACACGACCACTGAATTCTTTCTTTAACTTCTCTTGAACCTTGTAACGCTGAGCTAACTCAGACATTGCTTGACCAGTAGATACGTAACCAATTTTTTGAGCAGCTTCCGCTGCATTTGCGTACATAGACGAAGATAGAATTACCAAGCCAAGACTTGCTGCTTTAATCCATTGTTTCAAAAGTTCTCTCCTCAAAATTAGAATGTCTGACCAATAGTGAATGTGAAGAATTCCTCATCATCCCCTTCATATTTCTTGATTGGTTTCGCAATCGAGAATACAAGTGGACCCATTGGCGACATCCACTGTAAAGCTGCACCGGCAGAAGCGCGGATCATACCTGGATCTGAGTAATTTGCCAGTTTTTGACCATCGCTGCTCTTATAATTCAGGTTATATTCTGTATCCCAAACAGAACCAGCATCAACAAAGAAACTGGTACGGATTTGGTTTTTCAGCTCACCAGAAGCAAATGGCGTTGGAACAATTAGCTCCATACTTGCAAGCGCAATGGCATTACCACCTGCTGCATCATCAGTACCGGTCGCACAGTTATTATTACCTTGACCATTTACGCCACAACCACCAACAAATACCGCTTTTGGACCTACAGTATTTGAACGGAAACCACGAATTGAACTAAAGCCACCGGCATAGAAGTTTTCATAGAATGGCATTAGCTGATCGCTACCATTATCCGTTTTACCGTAGCCATTACCGTAACCCAACTTACCACGTAGTAATAAGCTAAAGTCTTGGCTCTCTGTTAATGGTATGTATTGACGAACGTTGTACTGCGCTTTGAAGTACTGTGAGTCAGAACCAGGAATTGTCATCTTAAATGAGAAGTCTTGGCGATTACCAGAGGTTGGGAAGTAACCTCGGTTTAAGTTGTTGCGTGTCCAGCCAAATGTCCAACTAAAATCATCAAGGGTGATCGCACTATCGCTATCGAGATCAAAGCCATGAATCTTTTTAAACTGCTGAATTTGGTAATAATCTTGAGTGTTCGAAATCTTATTGTGATCGTAACCCAAACTAAAGTTAAAGTAGTTCAACTCATTAAATGGGAAGCCCCACGTTAAGCTTGTACCGTAGCTTTGGTTGGTGTAATCCGAGATATTGGCATCAGAAGCTTTAAACTCGTTATAGTAAATCTTACCACCCAAGCTTACGTTATTTATCGTGAAGTAAGGATCATTGTACTCAAGACTGATATTTTTCGAATAATCGTTCGTCATCGCATTGATACCAAAACGATTACCCGTACCTAAGAAGTTATCTTGAGTTAAACCGGCTTGGAAACTAATACCTGATTCAGTACCGTAACCAACACCAAAGTTAACACTACCAGAATTGGCTTCTTTCACGTTGTACTTAATGTCAACCTGATCATCAGAACCAGGTACTCGTACCGTTTGTACATCAACATTTTCAAAGAAGCCCGTTCGGTTTAAACGTGCTTTACCTGTTTCAATCTTCTTCGCATTTAACCAAGTACCTTCCATTTGACGCATTTCACGGCGTAAAACTTCATCTTTCGTATTGGTATTACCACGGAACTCGATATTACGAACGTAAATACGTTTACCTTGTTCAACATTAACAACCAATGATACTTCATTGGTCTTATCATCAAACTCAGGGTATGTCGTTACTTTCGGGTAAGCGTAACCTTCTTCACCAAGCTTACGCTTAATCGCTTCTTCTAGCGATGTAACTGCAGCGCCGTTATATACAGAGCCATTCTTAAATGTTACCAGCTTATCGAACTCAGCAACGCGACCTGCAACATCACCACGGAACTGTACATTCTTAACTTTATATTGATGCCCTTCATGGATTTTAAGAGTGATATACACGCCTTTTTTATCCGGAGAAATAGACACTTGTGTATCATCAAGTCGATATTTCAAATAACCATTATTCAAGTATTGAGAGCGCAGTGTTTCTAAATCACCTTGTAATACTTGTTTCTGATATTTTTCATTCGCCATGAAGTTCCACCAAGGCACATCGTCCTTTAGTTTAAACTTGCTGCGTAATTCGTCATCACTGAAAACATGGTTACCTAAAATGTTAATCTGCTTAATTTTTGCAGACACACCTTCAGTGAAAACAAATTTAATATCAGCACGATTACGAGGCAGAGGCGTAACAACAGCTTCTACCGTTGCGTTGTATTTACCAACACTGTAATAGAAATCCTCTAGCCCTTTTTCAATTTTTCGTAACGTCGTACGATCAAGCGCTTCACCCACTCGCAAACCTGATGCTTCTAAATTTTCTTTTAGCTGCTCAGCTTTGATTGCTTTGTTACCTGAGAAAGTAATATCAGCAATAGTAGGACGCTCTGTTACATCGATCTGAAGCGTATTACCGTCACGATATACTCGAATATTTTCAAAGTTGCCTGAAGAATAAAGTGATTTTATTAGTTCTGAAATATCCTGTTGATCAACAGTATCTCCAACGCGGACAGGCATTTTTAACAATGCCGCACCTAACGTAACACGCTGAAGTCCTTCAAAACGAATGTTATCAACTACAAATTTATCTTCCGCACTATGCGCAACGCTACTGGTTAAAAGCAGCGATGCGACCAACAGTTTTTTAATCGCCATTACTGTTCTGATTATTCCTTGCTAAAAACGCATTATTAAAGACGGGTAAAATCATTGAATAGCGCAACGGCCATTAACGCAACCAAAACGGCTGATCCCACTCTATAGCCAATATCCTGAATTCGTTCTGACACAGGACGACGGGTTACAGCTTCAATGGCGAAAAACATTAAATGTCCTCCATCCAACACCGGAAGCGGTAACAAATTAACTATACCTAAATTGACACTTATCAGTGCTAAAAATCCAAGAAAGTAGACCAGACCAAAGTCGGCGGTCATTCCTGCACCTTTTGCAATGGATATCGGTCCACTGAGGTTTTTAATTGCAACATCACCTGTAAACAGTTTAGTGACCATATCAAAAGTTAGCGTCACTAATTGCTTAGTTTTTTCTGTTGCTTTAACCGCAGCTTCAATTGGACCAAACTGCAAGTTTACTTTATAAGATTCAGGCCACGGTTCAATCGCAGGTGCTAATCCTACATAGCCAACTTGATTACCATCTGGTTCAACCTTGCTACGAGGAACTAATGATAACATCACTGGTTCATCATCTCGCAACACTTCAACTGAAAGCGGTTGCTCAGGGTGCGTACGCACCGCATCAACAAACTGCTGCCATTCAGTTACAGGTTTTTTATCAATTGCTACAATCTTATCATTTAATTTAAATCCTGCATCTACTGCAGCACTATTATCAACCAATTGCGCGACATTTAACGTAATTTTAGGCCGATAAGGCGTAATACCTAATGTTTTTAGTACTTGCTGAGACTCAGGATCATAAGACCAATGAGATAGATCTAAAGTGCGCGTCACGATGACATTACTGTCAGGCTCTGTCGCTGTGATCACCATGCTCTTATCACCAATATGAGAAACCATTGCCATATTGGCTGATTCCCAATCTGATGTTTCGATTCCTGAAATAGATTTAAGTTCCATTCCAGGTGTAATTCCTGCTTGTGCCGCGATCGATTGTGGAGCCACTTCACCAATAAACGGCTTTAGTGCAGGAACCCCAATAAGATACACAACCCAATATGCAAAAATAGCAAAAATAAAGTTCGCTAAAGGACCGGCAGCAACAATTGCACTTCGTTGCCAAAGTTTTTTGTTATTAAACGCCATATGACGCTTTTCTGCAGGTACTTCTTCTACCCGCTCATCAAGCATTTTTACATAGCCGCCCAGCGGGATCATTGCCAATGTATATTCTGTTCCGTCTTTTCCTTTACGACGAAAAAGTGCCTTACCGAAACCAATCGAAAAGCGTTCAACATATACACCGCAACGGCGAGCAACCCAAAAGTGACCAAATTCATGGACAGCAATCAATATTCCTAGAGCAACTAAAAAAGCACTTAAATTGCGGATAAATTCAATCATGCAAATTCCTTGGTGATGACATCTGAAGCAAGTTGACGAGCTTGTTTATCTATTTCCATTACCTCTGCAATATTGTGAGGTTCAACAAGCACGGCTATTTCTAGCACTTTTTGGTTCACTTTAGCAATATCTGTGAAGCAAATTTCACCTGCTAAAAATGCCGCAACAGCCATTTCATTAGCAGCATTCAAAGTCGTTGTTGCCGCTTGTCCTTGATAGCACGCATCAATAGCGAGCTTTAAACATGGATAACGATCAAAGTCTGGTTTCATAAAAGTAAATTCACCAATTTGACTAAAATCAAGCGGAGCAACGCCTGCATCGACACGCTCTGGGTATGCCATTGCACAAGCAATCGGCGTACACATATCGGGTAACCCCATTTGTGCAATAACAGAACCATCTTTATATTGCACCATTGAGTGAATAACAGACTGCGGATGAATAATGACATCCATTTGCTCACGACTGGCATTAAATAACCAGCGCGCTTCAATATACTCTAGACCTTTATTCATCATTGTGGCTGAATCCACAGAGATTTTTGGTCCCATTGACCAATTAGGATGAGCAATCGCCATCGCTGGTGTCACATTATCTAACTCTGCAATATCAGTGTATCGAAACGGACCACCAGACCCCGTCAATAGCACTTTACTCACGCCTGATGCTGATAAATCACAACGTCCCATACGCTGCTGAATATTTGTCGGCAATGATTGAAAAATTGCATTATGCTCACTATCAACAGGTAATAATTCAGCGCCATACTGTTCACAAGCATCAATGAACATTTGCCCAGTCATCACCAGCGCTTCTTTATTAGCAAGTAAAATACGTTTACCTTTTTTCACTGCAGCCATTGTTGGTAATAAACCCGCTGCGCCAACAATCGCCGCCATTACAGTGTCGGCATCATCAAGTGCTGCGACTTCACAAACACCTTGCTCACCACTAAGCACTGTTGTAGCAATTTCTTGCTGCTTTAATAAGGTCGCCAATTCTGCTGCAGCCTTACTATCAAACATTGCGACAAATTTCGGTTGCCATTGCTGACAAAGCGCAAACATTTTTTCAACATTTGAACCAGCAGCAAGTGCTACTACTTCAAATAGCTCAGGGTTTTTAGCAACGACATTTAAAGTACTGCTACCTATTGAGCCCGTCGCTCCTAGGATCGTTAACTTACGCATAAAATCACTTACATTTACAAAAAAGGCAGCGTAATGGCTGCCTTAGAAAAGAGGTGGCTTACATTAACCAAAGATAAAGTAATGCAAAAACAGGTATTGCTGCGGTTAAGCTATCAATACGATCTAATATGCCACCATGTCCGGGTAATATGTTACCGCTATCTTTAACGCCAGAAGCACGTTTAAACATGCTTTCAACTAAATCACCAAGCACAGAGATGACAACAGTAATAATAGCTATCGATAACAAGCTTGAAATTGAGACAAACGGGATAGAAAGAAGTTGAGCCATTAGCCAAGTAATAATAACAGCTAAAATTACCCCACCGACTAAACCTTCAATCGTTTTATTTGGGCTAACGGCTGGCGCCATTTTATGCTTACCAAAACGCTTACCTGAAAAGTATGCGCCAGTATCTGCAGACCAAACTAAGAAACAAACCAATAGAACAAGTTTAGCACCATGATACGAATCGATGCTGTAATCTACAGCACGTAACATTAAAATACTCCAAAAAAACGGGAGCAGTGTTAACAAGCCAAAAATCTGTTTAACAAAAGAATTAGATGCCCATAACTTATCAGTTTTAGGATATGTAATCGCTAATATAGATGCAATTAGCCACCATATTCCGCCTACTAATAACATGCCATGTAACCCATTACTCATCGCCGAAAGAGACGCTGTATCTACTGGTAATAACACTAGGCTAGCACCTAATGCAATCACAGGTAGAATCATTGCACGGATGCGAGATGATGTATTAATAAACTGTGTCCATTCCCAAAAACCCAATAATGTTATTGCCGCAATGGCTGCCACAAAGGCTGGAAATGGTAAGAAAAAGATCCCCGCAATAACAAGTGGTGCGAGGATTAATGCGGTAATAATTCGTTGCTTTAGCAAACTGCGTCCTCTATATAATTATTGTATAGGCAAAGGCCATATTTACTGTAAATAATAACGCCAACACACATCACTGTGCATTGGCGAAAAGTAATAACTCTTATTTTAACAATGCTTGTATTTGTTCGCCAGTACAGCCAAAACGGCGTTCACGAGTCACGAACCAAGCAACAGCATTCAATAAACTTGATTCATCAAAATCAGGCCAGTGCTCTTCTGTGAAAAATAACTCCGCATAAGCTACCTGCCATAACATAAAGTTACTAATTCGGCACTCACCACTGGTACGGATCAATAGATCAACCTCTGGTAACCCATACGTTGAGAGCCCTGACTCTAAATCTTGTTCCGTTACGGTTGCGAGATCAAGTTCATTATCAATCGCCTGCTGAGCTAGCTTTTTAGCCGCTTCTAAAATATCCCATTGCCCGCCGTAATTTGCTGCAATGTTCAATACCATGCCGGTATTGTCAGCGGTTAATTCCTCTGCCGCTGAAATTTTATCTTGTAAGCGCTGACTAAAACGACGCTTATCACCAATAATACGTAATTGAATATTATTCTTATGTAATCTTTTTACTTCACGACTTAATACCGTCATGAAGAGCTCCATCAATAGTGAAACCTCCGCCTCGGGACGACGCCAGTTTTCACTACTAAAAGCAAATAGTGTCAAAGCTTTTATACCAAGACGATTAGCAGTAGAGACTGTTTTTCGCACGGCTTCTACGCCAGCCTTGTGACCAAACACCCGAGCTTTGCCTTTGGCTTTTGCCCAACGACCATTACCATCCATAATCACAGCAATGTGTTTAGGAAGACAATCTGCCGAAAGCCCAGCCTCGATTGAATGCTCTGCCATCTCTATCCCTCAAAAAAAAGGCGCTGTGCTGCACGCACAGCGCCTCTAGCCATTTAAAACCTAACGAATATAGTTTTAAACTTCCATTAACTCTTTTTCTTTTACTTCAAGAACTGCATCGATATTCTTAATAGCATCGTCGGTTAATTTCTGAATTTCATCTTGTGCACGACGATCATCGTCTTCAGAAATTTCTTTATCTTTTAGTAGACCTTTAACCGTTGCATTTGCATCGCGACGAATGTTACGAACAGCAACACGGCCTTGCTCAGCTTCTGCACGTACAATCTTAACAAGATCGCGACGACGCTCTTCTGTAAGTGGTGGAAGAGGAACACGGATCACAGTACCTGCAGACATTGGGTTTAGACCCAAATCCGACATCATGATCGCTTTTTCTACTTTTGGTGCTAGTTCACGGTCAAATACAGTGATAGCAAGAGTACGAGCATCTTCAGCAACCACGTTTGCCACTTGGTTTAACGGAGTGTTCGCACCGTAGTACTCAACATGAATCGTATCAAGTAGGCTTGGGTGAGCACGACCTGTACGGATTTTTACTAGTTGATTTCGTAGTGCATCAACACTCTTTTCCATGCGCACTTGCGCGTCTTGTTTGATTTCGTTAATCACGATAAATACCCTTGATAATTCGGTCACAGTAAAAAAGTAATCGTACTTTTTTCAATTAATCAGTTGCCCACTTTTGCTTAAGCGCTAGTGATTAGCGTACCTTCTTGCTCACCCATCACTACGCGACGTAGTGCGCCTGGTTTATTCATATTAAAGACACGAATTGGCATATTGTGGTCACGAGCAAGTGTAAAGGCCGCTAAATCCATTACCTTTAATTCTTTTTCAAGTACATCTTGGTAGCTTAGCTTATCACAAAGTACTGCATCTGGGTTCTTAACTGGATCATCTGTGTAAACACCATCCACTTTGGTCGCTTTTAGTACAACATCAGCTTCAATTTCGATACCACGTAAACATGCTGCAGAATCAGTAGTAAAGAATGGGTTACCAGTACCTGCAGAGAAAATTACGACACGGCCCTGGCGTAACTGGCTAATTGCATCAGCCCAGTTGTAGTTATCACAAACACCATTGAGAGGAATAGCAGACATCACTCGAGCGTTCACATAGGCACGATGCAAAGAATCACGCATTGCTAAGCCGTTCATTACAGTTGCTAGCATACCCATGTGGTCGCCCACAACTCGGTTCATACCTGCTTCTGCAAGGCCAGCACCACGGAATAAGTTACCACCACCAATAACTAGGCCTACTTGAACACCCAGTTCAACGAGTTCTTTGATTTCTTGAGCCATACGGTCAAGAACTTGTGCGTCAATGCCGAAACCTTCTTCGCCTTGTAGTGCTTCACCACTTAGCTTAAGCAAAATTCGTTGATAAGTTGGTTTTGGGTTTGTGGTCATGTGTTTTACCTTCCAGGCTAACTTGAGATATGGAGTTGTAAAAAGACCGCAGCCTTGGCTACGGTCTTTGGCATTCTTATAAAGAAGGATTAACCCTTCTGAACAGCTGCTACTTCTTCTGCAAAGCTCATTTCTTGAGCTTTCTCGATACCTTCACCAACTTCTAGACGAATGAAGTTAGTTACTGTAGCACCAGTTTCTTTCAGTACTTCACCAACAGTTTTCTTTGGTTCCATGATGAAAGCTTGACCAGTTAGAGAAACTTCGCCAGTGAACTTCTTCATGCGGCCTTCAACCATCTTTTCAGCGATTTCTTTAGGCTTGCCTTCGTTCATTGCGATTTCAACTTGAACTTCACGCTCTTTAGCAACTACGTCTGCTGGTACGTCAGATGGGTTAACGTATTCAGGCTTAGATGCAGCAACGTGCATTGCGATGTGCTTTAATGTTTCTTCGTCGCCGTTACCAGCAACAACAACAGCGATACGAGCACCGTGAGTGTAAGCAGAAACTTTCTCGCCTTCGATGTAATCTACACGACGGATAGAGATGTTCTCACCAATCTTAGCAACTAACGCGATACGTGCTTCTTCAAATTGTGCTTGAAGCTCTTCGATAGACGCATGGTTCGCAAGTGCTGCATCAGCAACTTCGTTAGCGAATGCTAGGAAGCTACCGTCTTTAGCAACGAAGTCAGTTTGGCAGTTAACTTCAACAAGAGCAGCTTTACCAGCAGCTTCTTTGATGATGATAGTACCTTCAGCTGCTACGTTACCTGCTTTCTTAGCAGCTTTTGCAGCACCGCTCTTACGCATGTTTTCGATCGCTAGCTCGATATCAGCATTAGCTTCTACAAGCGCTTTTTTACAATCCATCATACCTGCGCCAGTACGCTCGCGCAGTTCTTTAACTAGGGCAGCTGTAACTGTTGCCATTGTCATAATCCTCAGATTTAATTCTTCGAGTAAAAATCAGGGGCCCTATCGGCCCCTGGTAACCATTCTTAGTTTACACAAGGTAACTTAAGAGGCTCGGTAAGTAACAAGTACTTATTAAGCTTCAGCTACGAAACCGTCTTCTTCAGCTTGAACAGCGATATCTTGGTTACGAGCTTCTTTAACAGTTTGAGCTACAGCACCAGTGTAAAGCTGGATCGCACGGATTGCGTCATCGTTACCTGGGATAACGAAGTCAACGCCGTCTGGATCAGAGTTAGTATCAACAACAGCAAATACTGGGATACCTAGGTTGTTAGCTTCTTTGATTGCGATGTGCTCACAGTCAGCGCCGATTACGAACATTGCGTCTGGTAGGCCGCCCATGTTCTTAATACCACCTAGTGACTTCTCAAGCTTTTCCATTTCACGAGTACGCATTAGCGCTTCTTTCTTGGTTAGCTTGTCGAAAGTACCATCAGTAGATTGAGCTTCAAGATCTTTAAGACGCTTGATTGATTGACGAACAGTTTTCCAGTTAGTCAACATACCACCCAACCAACGGTTGTTTACGTAGTACTGATCACAGCTGATTGCTGCTTCTTTGATTGATTCGCTAGCTGCGCGCTTAGTACCAACGAAAAGAACTTTACCCTTACGAGCTGCAATTTTTTCAATTTCAGCTAGTGCTGCATTGAACATTGGTACAGTTTTTTCTAGGTTGATGATGTGTACACGGTTACGAGCGCCGAAAATGAATGGCTTCATTTTTGGGTTCCAGTAACGAGTTTGGTGACCAAAGTGTACACCAGCCTGAAGCATGTCGCGCATTGATACAGTTGCCATTGAATAATCCTCTATGGGGTTAGGCGTCCACATATCCCATCTTAAAACCGACCCGATAATAACTATATAAAGCTATTGTTACCTTATTAGGTAACCGAGCACCCCGGCAGATGTGTCGATATGTGTGAATAATAAAATAAGTATGTGTGACTCAATCAAGTCGCACCTTCGTATCTAATATTAGTGCTTACGCAAAAACATATGTTATCGAAAGAAACAAAATTACCGATCACGGCGCGCTTTATACCACATATTTAGGCGCTAAATCTAGTCAAATCTGGTTATGAGAATGAATCTTATCTTTCCATTAGCCCTAAGCGACTGGTAATATAGTGTTATAGCAAAACATACAAATAGAGACGATTATATGAGCATTAAGATCAAAACGGCTGAAGAAATTGAAAAAATGCGCGTTGCGGGCCGTTTGGCTGCTGAAGTGCTAGAAATGATCGAACCCCACGTTAAAGCTGGTGTAACTACAGAAGAGCTTGACCGTATTTGTCATGACTACATCACTAAAGATCAGCAAGCTATTCCAGCACCACTGAATTATCATGGTTTTCCAAAATCAATCTGTACTTCAATTAACCACGTAGTCTGTCATGGTATTCCAGCACTAACTGATGAAGAAGTACCAGAAGCAAATGGCAAGTACATTAAGCCTGCAGTGCTAAAAGATGGTGACATTATTAATATCGACGTAACCGTTATTAAAGATGGTTATCATGGCGATACATCAAAAATGTTTGAAGTAGGTGAAGTATCACTTGAAGACAAGCGTCTATGTCGAGTGGCACAAGAAAGCCTTTACTTAGCCATTAAAAAAGTAAAACCAGGTGCTCGTGTCGGTGATATTGGTACCGCTATTCAGAAGTTTATCAAATCTGGTAATAGCCGTTTCTCTATTGTTAAAGATTACTGTGGTCACGGTATCGGAAATGAGTTCCACGAAGAACCACAAGTAGTTCACTACAAAAACAGCGATCGTACCGTACTAAAAGAAGGCATGTGTTTCACTATCGAGCCAATGATCAACGCAGGTAAATTCGGTTGTGAATCTGATGATCAAGACGGTTGGACTGTTTACACTGTCGATGGTAAAAAATCAGCACAGTGGGAACATACCCTGCTAGTGACAAAAGATGGTTGTGAAATTTTAACACTTCGTACAGAAGAGACACTTCCACGCGTTATGCATAACGCATAACATACCGACTTCGTTAACACGATCATAAAAACCGACCTTCTGTGTCGGTTTTTTTCTCCCTATACATGTTGTTCCTCACTGGTAGTCGTTATAGTAGAGATAAGATTTAGCAATAGCACGGACTGCCATGACAGATACCCTCTCTCTTCAACTTGATCGTTACCTTGATCAAGACATCACCCTCGATAATTTACGTAATGCATTAACCACCTTTGCAGAACAACAAAAAGAAAGTTTTTTTCAGCATGTCCCTATTGCCGATCTAGTTACCGCTCGCAGTAACTACATAGATCAACTACTACAACGTTTATGGCATTTTTATGGATTTTCACAGCAATCAGATTTAGCTTTTGTTGCCGTCGGTGGTTATGGTCGTGGTGAGCTTCATCCCCTTTCGGATGTCGATATTTTAATTTTAAGTGAACAACCCATTAGCGATAAGATTGGCACAAAAGTCAGTGAATTTATTACGCTACTGTGGGATCTTCGATTAGAAGTAGGACAAAGTGTCCGTACTGTTGCTGAATGTATTGATGTAGGCAAAAATGACCTAACCGTTGCAACAAACTTAACCGAAGCCCGTTATTTATGCGGTAATAAAGGCACCTATAATCACCTTATTGAATCCATTAATGATGGCGCATTCTGGCCAAGTCATACGTTTTATAAAGCCAAGTTAGAAGAACAAAAAAAACGTCACGCTCGTTATCACGATACCACCTACAATTTAGAACCTGATATAAAATCTAGCCCTGGCGGACTGCGAGATATTCATACTTTAAGTTGGGTTGCACGCCGGCACTTTGGCGCCACCAGCTTATTTGAAATGAGTCGCCATGGTTTTTTAACTGATGCTGAGTATCGTGAACTGGTTGAATGTCAAAATGAGCTGTGGCGAATTCGCTTTGCATTACATATCGAACTTCGTCGTTATGATAATCGCCTTACTTTTGATCATCAGGCATCAGTGGCTAACAACTTAGGTTATCAAGGTGAAGGTAATCGCCATGTTGAAATGATGATGAAAGAGTTCTATCGTACGCTTCGTCGAGTAGCCGAACTCAATAAAATGCTACTACAGCTATTTGAACAAGCGATTATTACTCAACCAAAAGATACCGTACCCACGGTACTTGATGAAGACTTTCAAATTAGGGGGCATTTAATTGAAGCCACCAAGCCAGCGCTATTCCAAGCTCGCCCTGAAACTATTTTAGATATGTTCCTTCATGTTGCTAAAAACTCTGAGATTGAAGGTATTGCGGCGCCAACACTGCGTCAACTTCGCACCGCCCGTCGGCGACTGAATCTCTTCCTAATTGAAATCCCAACCGCTCGTGAAAAGTTCATGGAGTTGGTCCGACAACCCAACGCCTTGCAAAAAGCCTTTCGCTTGATGCATCGTCACGGCGTGTTATCCGCTTATCTACCGCAATGG
This sequence comes from Photobacterium sp. GB-36, assembly GCF_003026135.1. Classification (NCBI taxonomy): domain Bacteria; kingdom Pseudomonadati; phylum Pseudomonadota; class Gammaproteobacteria; order Vibrionales; family Vibrionaceae; genus Photobacterium; species Photobacterium sp. GB-36. The sequence continues at coordinate 49,592 of NZ_PYNY01000015.1, forward strand.
AGCCACATTGTTGGGCAAATGCAATTTGATTTATTCCACGTTTATACCGTCGATGAACACAGTATTCGAGTGATCAAAAACCTGAATAAATTTAGCGACCCAGAAAATCAACAACGTCACCCGATTTGCTGTGAGATCTATCCCCGCATAGTTAAGAAAGAATTATTAATTCTAGCGGCTATTTTTCACGATATCGCCAAAGGTCGAAAAGGCGATCACTCTGAACTCGGTGCTGTCGATGCCTATGAATTTTGTATCCAACATGGGCTATCACGACCAGAAGCAAATATTGTTTCATGGTTAGTTAAAAAACACCTCCTCATGTCAGTAACCGCACAACGTCGCGATATTTACGATCCCGAAGTGGTCACTGAATTTGCTAAAGAAGTGCGAGATGAAGAACGTCTGGACTATTTAGTCTGCTTAACCGTTGCTGATATCTGTGCCACTAACCAAGACTTATGGAACAGTTGGAAGCGCACTCTCCTCTCCGAGCTTTACCACTCAACCCAAAAAGCATTACGTCGCGGTTTAGAAAATACACCGGATGTGCGTGACCGTATTCGTCACAATCAACAATTAGCCTCTGCTATGCTACGTAGTAAAGGTTTTCAGCCACGTGAAATTGAAGTGTTATGGCAACGCTTTAAAGCTGATTACTTTCTTCGCCATACCCACAAACAACTGGCGTGGCATGCTGAAGCATTACTCACGCACGATCATGACAAACCGCTCATCTTACTCAGTAAAAAAGCAACCCGTGGCGGTACTGAGGTATTCGTGTATAGCAAAGATAAAGCCAAGCTTTTTGCTATCGTCGTTTCAGAGCTAGATAAAAAGAACTTAAGTGTCCATGACGCGCAAATAATGAATAGTAAAGATGGTTACACACTTGATACCTTTATGGTGTTAGATCCTAACGGTAAAGCAATCAATGAAAACCGTCATACCACTATTCGACGCACGTTAACCAAAGCGTTAACCGTGATGAAATCTGAACGAAAAATCCGTCGAGCACCACGTAAGCTATTACACTTTAATGTAAAAACTAAAGTCAGTTTTCTACCGACCAAAACAGGCAAGAAAACGATGATGGAATTAGTTGCGTTAGACATGCCAGGATTATTAGCCAAAGTGGGAGCTGTATTTGCCGAACACAATATTAGTTTGCAAGCGGCAAAAATAACCACGATTGGTGAGCGCGCTGAGGACTTCTTTATTCTGGTTAATGATCAAGGTTGTAATCTTAGCGTTGAGCAGCAAGAAGTATTGGAAGCGTCGCTAATACGCACAATCAATCAACACGCATAACCGATAACGTATTAGGGTAAAAATAACAAAGCCTGCAATTACTGCAGGCTTTCTCTTTTATATCTGTGCAATAAAGGTGTCAAACCAACCTTTAGCGACATCTAACGGCTCAAAATGGATGCCGGCATCAATATCAAGGCGATCTTGTACAGGTTTAGCGCCTAACTCTACTAATAATGCATCAAATTGACGCCCAGCACCACAAAAGCGATCTTCACCATAGCTTGAATCCCCTAACGCTATCACACCAAATTGCTGTTGAGGTAAGAGAGGGAATTGATCTTGCAATGCAACATAAAGCGGCAACAAGTTTTCAGGGATCTCACCTTGTCCCGTTGTCGATGAAATGATGAGTACATTATCATCTTTGTAATCAAGAAAATCATCTAGCGTGGGGTCAAAATAGACCTGCGTTTCAATCGACGTCGCACTCGCTGCTAATGCTTCTGCCAGCTCTTCCGCACCACCATAAACAGATCCGATAAAAATACCTAATCGAGCCATAATGCCCTCCATTGCCACTATTAACTATCACCAATGTGGCAATGATAAGCTTAAAAATCAAGCACTATGAACAGATATAATTAAACTTCAATTAGTCTCGCACTAATAGATTGGGAGACCAATTAAACGCAGTCATAACTTTACACCACGTCTCATCAATATCTGCACGAATATCAATAGCATCCCCTGTGATCGGGTGATCAAATTGTAATCTTGAGGCATGCAGCATTAAACGGTGACAATCATAATGTTCACGGAACATACGGTTATGGCGTCCATCACCATGATTTACATCACCAATAATATGATGACTTAAATGGTGCATATGTCGACGTAACTGGTGCTTCCGCCCAGTTTCTGGTTTCATTTCAACTAAACAATAGCGACTGGTTGAGTAGCGCCCTACCGCAATATCTGTTTCAACCGTTGCTAATGGCTCGTAAGCCGTTACAGCTGGTTGTGCTTCTTTCTCTTCTGATGCATTTTTATCAGCGATCTTATCAAGCTCAACCTTCAACGGATAATCGAGCACTGCCGCTTCTTTTATCCAACCACGCACCACGGCATGATACGTTTTATGCATATCGCGCCCAGCAAAAAGTGGCATCATTTGTGATGCAATCTCACTGGATAATCCAAACAACAAAACACCCGATGTTGGGCGATCTAAACGATGTAATGGGAAGACATGCTGGCCAATTTGATCTCGTAATGTTTGCATCACAAAAACAGTCTCATGACTATCTAGCCATGAACGGTGAACCAACATCCCGGCAGGCTTATTAACCGCAATTAAATAGTCATCGCGATATAAAATTTCAAGTTCCATTACATTCACTCAGTGTTGTTTAAATAGTAAATCTAGCTGACGTGTGACCGATAAAATATCGTTAACACCTACTTTTTCTTTCATTGCTTCTTCAATATAAGGACTAATCTCAAACTGTGCTGGTAACGGTAATTGTAAAGCAATCAGTTGTCCGAATTTGGGAATAAAAATCCATTGTAACCATTGGTGGCAATCTAATGTATCAATGGCAAATGGTTCGGTGCTTGTAAGTAACTGCTCATCAGGAGGCGTTAACTGCCAATGAGAATGTTGGCGTAGTACCAACTCTAATTCTTCAAGTAAACGTTGACTATGATGATATTTATCCATCTTCCCCCCTGATAGTAAGCCGCGCAGAATAGCACTTGAAACGATATGCCCCAAGTAATTCAAGCGTCTTAGCATCGCGGTTATGAAACCTTTAGCCTACCCAATATAAATCCTTTAGTTAATAGGTATGCTTGGCTCACCGCAAAAGTTATACTGACTTTCTGACTTAGGAGCACAGATATAACCATGGATAAATTTCATACCCTGACCCAATTACTTGATAATGCAGGCTGCCAATACAACATTTTTGATCTCGGCCGCCGTGTGAATGAAATTGATGTTTCACAATTTAAAGCTGTCGAAGAAAATCGCCAGCCTTATCCATGGCCATTACAGCAACATGCGCATTTAGCTATTTCTTTTTGGCAACCTCAACATACACCGTGGATCTGGTTTCTTCGATTACCACTCGATGAGCGTGGCTTATTAAAACAAGCAGCTGTTGGTGATTTTATTAAGTATGTGATTGAAGCGATGGGCGCAACACTTAATAGCGAGCCGACTGAAGAAGAGCAAGAAAAGCTAGCGGCTAACCCTTATACGTTTAAACCCACCGATGACAAGATGGCTATTTTTCACGCCCAGATCCGTCATCAATTGGATTTACCAGCAAGCCAATATTACGAACATGCTCAGCAATATTTATCCGGTAAATTAGATTGGCAACAGTGGCAAGGTGTTGGTTTACAAGGCATTGCCGATATTTGTGCGCGGATGAAGCAAGAAAATAATGCTACTTTTATCCGTAAAGCAATTACAAACCTTCCAATGACACCACTTTATGCCCTGCTTGGCTGCTTAGAGCACTGTTCATTACCCGATCCTTTAAGTACTCGTATCAGTGAACATTTAAGTGCTGAAATCAATAGCCAAGATCCGGATCTATTTTTAGTTTCAGCGTTGATCCGTGCAATATCTGGCAGTGATAGCAAAATCTTAAACCCTGCTCTTGAAAGTATTTTAGCCCAACCTGAATTGTGTCATCGTGAAGTGTTAATCGCTATTGCTGGTCGATGCTGGTCGGGGCTATTAACAACAGACAACGCTGCAAGATTTTTATTACGCCTTGCTGAAACAAACGATCAAGCACTGTTCAATCAATTATTTGCAGATTTAGTTATGCTTCCTGTATTACGCGGCACCATGCTTCAAGTATTACATGGTCAAGCTGAACCTGCTTTAGTCGCCGCGATTGAGAAATTACAGCAACATGCTCGTGGGCAATAAGAGAATAGGAATAAAAATTTGGACAATTTATTCGGAATACTACTTATCGCGATCATCGGTTTTTTATTTTGGCAGCAAAGACGACAAACAGAGCTAGCGCAATATTTTATAGAGCAACGCTGTAAAAATATGGGACTGCAATTACTGAGCTTTGCGAGAGGAACACATAAAATCAAAGATCATCGTGGAGAATGGGGATGGCGTACTATCTTTGTCTTTGAGTTCTCTGCCGACGGGCATGATGCCTATCAAGGTTATTTAGAAATGAAGCGACTTAGAGCAAGCCATTTTTATATTCCCCCTCATCGTCTTCCTGAGGGTGAAGAGTATTAATTTTTTATAGTGATAAAAAGAACGGGCGCAACTTTCGTTGCGCCCTATGGCTTTACATGCAGCATTCCCGCTACTATGGTGCTCCTTGCCATCAATCCTTGATATACTTAAATCCCCAGTGTAGCTCCAAACTCTATCCTAGAGTTGCTCTTCGGTAGTTCCTTGACCCATCAATATTCCAATATTGACTCTCTCTTCCGTCCTGGAGGTGTCCTTTACTTCATCCTAAAGCTGTTCCTGACTTCATCAATGAAGATTAATCCCTACTCAATCCTAGAGTGTTCCACTTACTCCATCCTAGAGCGCTATCCCTAAACTTCATCCTGAAGTGTTCCATGTCATCCAGACCAGTAAATATCCTATTTACCTCACTACATCCTGTAGTTTTCCCTGCACAATCCTTGTTAGATAGCTCCGCTATCTATCCTCATCCTGAGGTAGCTAATCCTTAGCTGTTCCGTTTCCTAATGCCGTTCCCTTTCGACAAGGTAGATATTACTAGATTAGTAATCATGAACAACACATATATAGATTATGAAAAATAAAGACTCTTTATTAAATCGCCAACCGCCAATCTAACTAATTGATCTTAAATAACAATCTATTTCCAATTACTATTTTTACGATTAAAAAAAAGAATTAATCCCACAGTGATGTAAGAGATCTCTTACAAAGTGAATAGATAAAAAGCGATAAAGCATAAAAATAAAGACAAAATAGAGAGAAGAGAGGCGTTGAATGTGAGATTAACGCATTAAAAGAAGTATAAAAAAGAGATATGAAAAGTTAGAAAGGCATAAAAAAGAGCGGGCGCGACTTTCGTCGCGCCCTTAGGTCTTACTTGCAGCATTCCCGCTACTATAGTGCTCCCTGCCTCATTCCTTTGACTGCCGATTCCTTCAGCATTGTCCTTGCGCTTCGTCCTGAAGTTGTTCCTTTGGTTATCCTAACCCGTCACCACATCCTGTTATGACTCTCTTCTCCTTCCTGGAGGTGTCCTTTACTTCGTCCTGAAGTGTTCCTTTTGTCATCCTGACTGGTAAACATCCTGCTTACCGAACTCTATCCTAGAGTGTTCCCTTCACAGTCCTTGTTTGATAAACCATCCTAGCTTATCAACCTCTCATCCTGAGACCACTACATCCTGTAGTATATTCCTGTTCCGTTCCGTCAGTTCCTTCCGACACCATTAATATTACGCCAATCACCTTAATAAACACAGACACCGAAATACATTTATTTTCTATTAAAAATAAACCAAACAGTCACAAAAAAATAAGGTAATAATAATCATGCACTTAACAGAATAAGGAAGACATCAAACACTGCTTAAACGACAGATATCCTACGCCTTTGTAAGAGATCTCGCACAACGAAACAAGAGATTAACGACATAAAAACTGAAATATTCTTTTATATTTAATCTTTTTACGCATAAATCGACATATACGTTACGCTATAAAAACAACTTTCAGTATAAATAGGAGGAAAAGGAACAAAGATATTTTCCTTTAAACAAAAAGAGAGGGCGTGACTTTCGCCACGCCCTTAGGTCTTACTTGCAGCATTCCCGCTACTATAGTGCTCCCTGCCTCATTCCTTTGACTGCCGATTCCTTCAGCATTGTCCTTGCGCTTCATCCTGAAGTTGTTCCTTTGGTTATCCTAACCCGTCACCACATCCTGTTATGACTCTCTTCTCCTTCCTGGAGGTGTCCTTTACTTCGTCCTGAAGTGTTCCTTTTGTCATCCTGACTGGTAAACATCCTGCTTACCGAACTCTATCCTAGAGTGTTCCCTTCACAGTCCTTGTTTGATAAACCATCCTAGCCTATCAACCTCTCATCCTGAGACCACTACATCCTGTAGTATATTCCTGTTCCGTTCCGTCAGTTCCTTCCGACACCAATAAGATTACGCGATTTGCTTTTTTAAACAATAAAGCGCTAGCAATTATTTATAAAACATTTTTTGATAAAATAAACATCAATAAATAAGGTATTTAAAATCAATAAGATAAAAAGTTAAGTAACGATAAGTATTATGTTTGTAGGATTGTTTTCTCACGCTGTTGTAAGCGATCTCTCACAACAGGAATAGTAAAAAAGACAGTTTGAATACACTATACTTTGCTTAATATCTCGGTCATGATTATGAGGAAGCGATGATGGAACAATTTCAGCACAATTTATCTCATTTATTCAGCCAATTAGGACTTAATAATTCAGATGAGTTTATACAATCATTTATCATCCAACATCAGCTAGCCCAACATCAGAATATTGCTGAAGCACCTTTTTTCTCAGTTATACAACGTCGATTTATAAAGGAATGCCAAGAACAAGATGCTGACTGGTGCGAAGTGATTGATCAACTTGATGCTTTACTGAGAAAGTAAATGCGTTGTTATATGTAGGATACTTAAAACAATGTCGACAATTACCCAAGAATTAGAAAACGCAATTAGTTCTTTAATCTCAGAGGGAAAAGAGCCTTCTGTTGCATTAATAAAGTCACGATTAGCGAGCCCTCTACCGATCCCGGTTATTATCAAAGCGCTTCAAGCATGGAAAAAAAATGCCAAAGTGCCAACGATTGAAAAGCAAACCAAAGCGCTCACCGCTGATGAACGCATCACTCAACTCGAACAACAAATCATCACACTTTCAACTCGCTTAGCTAAATTAGAAGCTCAGCAATAATAACAAGGCTCCTTTGATCAAATCAGGAGCCTTTTATATTATTGATAGTTCCACGATAGGTTTGAAACTAATCGACATTTATCGCACTTGAAATGAAATAAACCATGTAAAGGATCCTCTACACGCCAATCATTATCACATTTAGGACATGTTCGGTTTATTTCACTCTCGAGACTTTCTCCACCCACACGATAGAGGTAGTAATAAGTAGGGATCTGGGTTGTTGATTCGATCTGTTCACGTAATTTCTCACCACGAGAAAATAGTTCACTATCAACCTCACCAATTTCATCTAGTGCCACTTTTATTGCAGGTTGGCTCTTATTTGCCATCTGAATTTCATCAAAGGCTTGCCATTCTGTTTGCCATTTAACCAGTGCTTTATAATCACCATCAAGATGGGCGCCTGTCTGATAGAGTGGGATCGGCAATAATGAATCACCACTACGTAACGGCGAACATGTATGTACATAAGTTGTATAAAGCACTTGCCATGATGGCTTACTCTGCTCAGCTGCCGCTTCTGAGTTTAAATCAACACCTAACACTTTTATTTTTGGTGTCAGTAAACAAGCATCACTCAACTTTTCAATGCAACGTGTCACTTGTTCACTATTGTACTTGGGATGCAGACTGTCTTTTTCAGGGCATACGGCACGTACACGAAAAATCCCATCATCAATCGTAATCGGAAACTCACGTCCTAGCACTTGACCGTTATAACGTAAATCATCCATTAATCCATTAATGGCACGATCCACACGTGATAGCGTTGTATTATCAAAACACTCAAACTGTAACTCTACAACGTACACTATTTATTCCTCTATTATTACGGGGGTTAACTGAGTTAAGAACTCTTCAACATTAACCGCTAACACTTCACGAATATCTTTACCTAGCGTTTCTCGTAAGACATTCCCCGTTAAATTACAGATAGAGATCACTTCAAACTCAGCTTCTAATGCGGCAATAAAGACGGTTGGCTTTAGCTTTAAACGGCGTTGTGTCACTAAGTGGCCTAAAATATTTTGTTGTAAACGATCTATATCATCTTCATTAAAAGCTTGTAGTAAATCCAACTCAATATCACCAAATTTTGCCTGCATATCACCACTAAACTGTGAGCAGTAAAACGCATGAATATCGTCATGCAATGTCAGTTCAATGCCTTTTTCAACCCCATCTAAACGCCCCATTGGGGTTCTTAGTTCAGGTTTCCATGTCACAGCATCGCCAGAGTCATGAACAACGCAAGGTGAATCTAAGCCAACAAGATCCTGACTTTCTGGAAAACCGCGATCTGCATCACACCATGCTTGCAAATAACGAGAAGAAAAATCAGATAAAGCACAGGTAACTGGATGATTCATTCGCAACCTCATTAAAGATTCAGTAAACTTTAGACTTGAAAACCGTTTTTACGGACTATCAATTCTAATCCAAGAGTGTCATAGACAGTATGAGTAAATATAAAGACGCTAAAGAATTAGCTGGTTTAACCCTTGGTAAAACCACAGAGTATAAAGATCAGTACGACCCATCGCTACTACAAGCAGTGCCAAGAAGCCTAAACCGTACTGATCTCAATATTAGTGATGATGCACTCCCTTTCACTGGCTATGATATTTGGACGTTGTACGAATTGTCATGGTTAAATAGCAAAGGTCTACCACAAGTTGCCATTGGTGAAGTACGTCTACCAGCTTCAAGTCCAAACTTGATTGAATCTAAATCTTTCAAGCTTTACCTTAATAGCTTTAATCAAACACGATTTGAAAGTTGGCAAGGTATCGCAGACACACTGCAGATTGATCTGTCACGTTGTGCAGGTGCTGATGTTGATGTCACGATTCAACCGTTAGAAGATTTTAGCGAACAACCTATCGTGAACTTCTTTGGTACTTGTATTGATGATCAAGATATCGAAATTGAGGATTATGACTTCAACCCTGCACTACTTGAAAATGGTGTCGAGGAGGAAGAAGTAGAAGAAATCCTACATAGCCATTTATTAAAATCAAACTGTCTGATCACCAACCAGCCTGATTGGGGCAGTGTTCGTATTGCTTATAAAGGCAAACGTATTAATCGTGAAAAATTGCTACGTTATGTCGTTTCGTTCCGTAATCACAATGAATTCCATGAGCAATGTGTTGAGCGTATTTTCAGTGATATTATGAAATACTGTAAACCCGAGTTATTGACGGTATATGCACGTTATACACGCCGTGGTGGCTTAGATATTAACCCTTATCGTACCAATATGGGTAAATCACCTAGCGACAACTTCCGTCTCGCTCGCCAGTAATTAGACTCTGTTAGCGAAATCAACATTAAGTCCAGCAAAAAACCTGTCTTTGCTGGACTTGATGCCTTAAGCCAGTAAAATCAACCCTATTCTTTTTTTGTTGTATTGGGATGATATGTTTTTTCGCCGTTTGCTTTGCACTGCTCTCTTTGTGTTCTCAATTTCTTTCAGCCTGCAAGCAAAAACCTACACCGTCCCGATGCTTTCTGAAGCTAACAGCTTGCTACTTAGTCAGCCTGAGCGAGCACTTTCTATCACCCAAAAATACCTTAGCCAACGTCGCTTAAGTAAACCTCAAGACCCAGCTAGAGTGCATATCAATGAAGAAAGTGATCATACTATCCGAACACCATTAAATACGGTGAATGCTCTGCAAATTCAAGCTAAAGCGCTCTCGATTTTACAACGTTCAGAACAAGCTATTGGTGTTATCAAAAAAGCTGAAAAAATCGCAACTGAACATCACCTTATTTATCCTTTATATGAAAGCCAGTTATTGCTAGCTACATTCTATTGGGAAAACCTTCGCAATAGCACGACTGCATTAAAAATGCTCGATAATATTGATACTGAAAGTCGTAAAGCTCCCTCACTCAAGCTAACGAAGCAACTTCAAGTCCTTAAATATCGTTCATTAATGTTACGTGCCAACATTGAATCAAGTATTGGTGCTGATGAAAAAGCAGAAAAACTGTATATCAAAGCCAAAGGTTATTTAGTGGCATTAGATGATCAAGACGAGCTCATTAATTACCAATTGAAACTGGGGCAACATTATTTAAAGCATCACCACTATGATATGGCACTCGATCGTCTACTTAGTGGTTATTGGCTAGCGGTAGAAACGGATGATCAAGGACAAATAGCCCAAGCTAACTATTATTTAGCTGAATTATTTGATGAACGAAAAGTGTTTGATAAAGCACTCGATCATGCCACCCAAGCGGGGGAGTTTTTCGAGCGCTATAAGCGCAGTCAGCAACTAGCTAAGACATTAACATTAATTGCTTCTATTTATGAACAACAAGGGCGTTATAACTTAGCGCTGGTTCACTATTTCAACGCGCTAGATCAAGAAAACCAACTTGACCACGATGTTCGCTCCGCACGGTTACGTCTAAATATTGCTCGCGTGTATTTGCATTTATACAACTACACCAAAGCAGAAGCTTATATCGTACAGGCACGTAACTTAGCGCTACAAACCGGTAATGAAAACATTGTAGCTGAAAGCCAAATATTACAAGGTCAATTAGAGCTTGCTGAAAACAAACTCGATGATGCGGTAACCTCTCTTCAAGCAGGTTTAATTTCAGCCAGTCGTATTGGCGCGGTCAAATTACAACTCCTGGGTGAATCCATTCTTTCTGAGGCCTTTGAAAAACAAAATGATTACTACAACGCGTTATTAAGTCAGCGCCGCTATGAACAGTTATATGCTGGCCAACAAGAAAGTATTGCAAGAAGTAATGTTGAAGTATTTAAACAACAACAAAAAATGATGGAACGCTCGCTTAAGCTTGAAGAGATGGAGCGTGAACAATTTGAAAGTGAAAAAGCCTTATATAAACAGCAAAAAATTACCATGGTTTTAATTGGGGTTTTAGCCTTTATGCTTCTGCTATTACTTCGCCGCCAACATCTGAATAAACAACTTAAGCAACAACTAGCGCAACTGCGAACGGATTATTATACCCATCCCCGTAGTGGTCTACGTAATTTACGGATGCTCAATGCACGTTTAGCAAATTCACTTCAGCAAAGTAGTGCTAACTTTGAGCAGTGGCACTTAGGTGAAATCATCAATGAACCGCTAAGTGACCGATTACGCTTTGCGTTATTTGAAGTCTCTTGTTTAAAGCGAATTTACTTAGAGCAAGGCTATAAGCAAGGCTTAGATGCCGAAAAGGCCTTTGGTTTGTATTTACAAGAACAAGTGTTAGAACCGGCGAGGATCTATCACTTCTCCGATGCCATGTTCTTATATATAGAGCCGAACGCACGGTTAAGTTGCGATCCTAAACAATTAGCTGATTCATTACAGCAACTTGTTGATAACTATGCGCTTAAAAACAATCTCAATAATGATATTCAAATCGGTATGGCAGAGTACCCATTCTTGCCCCGCGCTTATACGGCGATTAATGATCAAGAGCTTATTGATATCTTATTGATGGCAGTCAATGCGGGAGTGAAAATGAATGACAGCGAACCGGGTAGCCATTGGGTACATTTATGCGCTATCGATGCCGCACCGGCAGCCAGCTTTGTCTGTGGTGACATTCGTCGATCTTGCATTGAAGGCATTGATAAAGGGCTGGTGAAAGTACGAAGCTCATCCAAATCCGATATTATCTGGAATAATGATCACAGTACTGACATAAATGTAAGTTAAGTTACTCAAGCTTTTTTTTTTAATGTCGAAAATAGTTGAGATACGTGTAAATTTAAGGGATTGAGGTAATAAACGCTCAATGAAGAAGATAGATATTAATGCTAATGATGAATACGTAATCCTGTGACAGATATTAATTCGGTTGTTTCTGAAGTGAGTAACTTGAAGCAACGCTTAGATCAAGCTCAACTTTCTTATCGTGATGCCTCTTTAAAGTCACGCCGTGAAATCGTGATCTTAAAACGCCTCATCACACGATTAGTTATCGCTTGTAAAGGAATAAATTCTGAACTCGATGAGCGTTTAGAAAGTATTCGTCACGAGTTAGAACAACCGACAGATATCAGTAAACTTATCCCTCGCTTAGCTGTTATTGAACGTTTAGTTAATCAACAAGCTGATATTGTTCATAAACAGAATCTACGTTTAAATCAAAAAATTCATCAAGCGGGAGAAACGCTTTCTCGCCACCGTGATTTACCTGTTCAGTTACGACGTGATCTACGCGCCGTACTGAACCATGACTCAGGTGTTTTACTCGACAACCATCGCCGTATTTTACGTTTGTTAGAACTTTATGAGCGAACGATAAAACTAGGTTCTGCGACCAAAGTTACCCATCCAGCAGACGTTGTAGAAAAGTCGACGCATCATCTAGAGCTAGTTGCCGAGTTACAACATCTTATTACTGAAATAGATTTTAACGGTGAGCATGGTAATCAGCTGATTGAGATCAAATCTCAACTTAACAACGAGCTTGATACTCAACAACTGACAAAAATTCAGTTCCAAGTATTGCGTTTGATATTAGATGCCACGTTGTATGAACGCCAAGCTTCACAAAGCTTTCTTAATAATATTAATAGTGACTTAGCCGAACTGCACAAAGATACCCATCAAACAGCAGACAAATCGCACATATTACATCAACACAGAAGCGAGTTGGATAACGAATTATCACAGGTTACCCAACAACTAAAAATAAGCTTATCTGATAACGCCAACCTTGAAGATAAACGTCCAACGCTTCATGCTGCTGCAAACGAGATAGACAGCATTGTTGAAAGAAATATCGCACTTCAAGAACGAGAGCGAGCACTGATTGAGCAACAGCAACATAACGAAAAACAAATTCAACAGTTGATCCAACAAACCCATAATTATCGTCAACGTCTGCATGATCAAGAACAAAGCATGCTACGAGACTCATTAACTCTAGCCTATAACCGTAATGCATTTATGGATCGTATTGAGCATGAATATCACAACTGGAAACGTTATGAATATGCACTACCTGTTGCGCTTATTGATGTTGATAGTTTCGGTGAGATCAACAATAAATTTGGTCACCTTGCTGGTGATAAAGCATTAAAAATTATCGCTAAAAAAATTCAACAATGTTTATCTGACACGGATTATTTAGCACGTTTTAGCAGCGATGAATTTATGCTTATCATGCCAGATTGTGATGAACAAACTCGCAATAAAAAGCTTGCTAATATTCGAGAGGCTATCAGCCAACTCCCCTTCCGATTTAAAGACCAAAACCTGTCTATTTCGGTCTCTATCGGCGCGACCTTATTTGAAGGCAATGATGACCATCATGTTGTTATCGAGCGAACCGTAAAAGCATTAGCAAGCGCAAAAAGTGCTGGCACTAATCGCTTAATTTGGATCTCTTAAAACGCTAAGCAAACACTTTTGCTTAAATGCCTTTCTTAAAACGTAATATGATAGTGAAAACAGACGTCTGATTTTTTTTATTAACATCTAGTCAAATGCATATTCACTGTGTATGGTAATAAAAACAAACACTATTTTAGTGCTTCCTCCAAACACCTTCTATCGTAGATACCTGATGGGGGAATAACCTCAAAATCATCAACATACTCTGCTTGATTTTCGCATATAGCAAGAACCAAACTGAGCTTTCATTGTTTCCAGGGAGGTTACTATGATCACACATATCAGTCCTGTTGGGGCTATGTCCCTGCTTTCCCAAATAGAAGTTGATAGCTTAAAAGCAACCGCTTCCAGTGACTTATACCGCCTATATCGTAACTGTTCACTGGCAGTACTGAATTCCGGTAGCCATACCGATAACTCAAAAGAGCTATTAGAAAAAAACAAAGATTTTGATATCAACCTAAAACGTCGCGAACGTGGTATCAAGTTAGAGTTGGTCAACCCACCTGAGCATGCGTTTGTAGATGGAAAGATCATTACGGGTATTCAAGAGCATATGTTCTCAGTATTGCGCGATATTATTTATGTCGATATGCATGTTGCTCGCCGTAACGATATAGATCTTAGTAGTGCACCGCACATCACTGATTTTGTCTTTAGCTTATTGCGTAATGCTCGTACCCTTCATGCTGGTGAAGATCCCAATATTGTTGTTTGCTGGGGCGGTCACTCTATCAACCCTACTGAATACCAATACACCCGTGAAGTGGGTAATGAACTTGGTCTTCGTGAGCTCAATGTATGTACCGGTTGTGGGCCTGGCGCAATGGAAGGGCCAATGAAAGGGGCTGCTATCGGTCATGCGAAGCAACGTTATGGCAGCAGTCGTTTTATAGGGTTAACGGAACCCTCAATTATTGCCGCAGAGCCACCAAACCCAATCGTTAATGAATTAGTCATTCTGCCTGATATTGAGAAGCGCCTAGAAGCTTTTGTTCGCGTTGGACACGGTATTATTATTTTCCCGGGCGGCGCTGGTACTGCGGAAGAATTGCTCTATATTCTAGGGGTGCTGATGCAGCCTGAAAATGCCGAACAACCGATGCCGGTAGTATTAACAGGGCCGAAAGAAAGTGAAGATTACTTCCGTACGCTTGATGATTTTATTCAGAATACTTTAGGCGAAGAAGCAACCAAGCATTATCAGATCATCATTGACGATCCTGAACAAGTCGCAAAAGTTATGAAAACCGCCATGACCAAGGTTAAAGAACATCGTCGAGAAATCGGAGATGCTTACTGCTTTAATTGGTCACTCAAGATCCCTGCAGAATTTCAGATGCCTTTTGCCCCCACTCATGAAGCAATGGCAAATTTGGATCTGCATATGGATCAACCCGTTGATAAACTGGCAGCCAACCTTCGCCGTGCTTTCTCTGGCATTGTCGCAGGTAACGTCAAAGAAGAAGGTATTCATGAAATTGAACGCCATGGCCGCTTCAAAATTGATGGTGATAAATATTTAATGGATCGGATGGATAAGCTGTTACAGGATTTCGTTAAACAGCAACGAATGAAGTTACCCGGCAGCAAATATGAGCCTTGTTATGAAATTATAACAGCCGATAAAGCAACAAAATAATCACAACATCGATGATTATAATTGCGTACAATAAGGAGCTTTAGTGCTCCTTTTTATTTACAAAGAATTTGTTTATGGCTATCCACCTTGTTGTTATTGATGCTCTTAATCTCATTCGTCGTGTTCATGCGGCTCGTCCCGGTGAACCTGATGTAAAAGCGACAGCTGAGACTTGTTGTCGAGCACTGAAAAAAATCATCAAGATCAGCCAACCAACCCATATTGTGGCAGTATTCGATCATCATGGTGATGAGCGTGGCTGGCGAGCTGAGCTTCTTCCTCACTACAAAGAAGGAAGAAAACCCATGCCTGATGAGCTCATGACGGGGATGGATATTATTCAAGATGCTTTTATGGAGATAGGGATTGATTCACTGCTCTCTGATGGTGATGAAGCCGATGATCTCGTCGCCACCCTTGCGCTTAAAGTCGCCTCTCGTGGTGAGCAAGTCACCATCATTTCAACGGATAAAGGTTACTGCCAGTTATTACAACCGACACTGCGCATTCGTGATTACTTCCAAGAACGCTGGCTCGATAGTGCTTTTATTGAAAAGGAATATGGCGTAGCGCCAGATAAGCTAACGGATTATTGGGGACTTGCTGGGATAAGTTCGAGTAAGATCCCAGGTGTTGCAGGTATCGGTCCTAAAGCCGCTGTAGAGTTACTCAATCTATACCCAACGCTAGAAACTATTTTGGCAGCAAATGATCTGCCTGCTAAATGGAAAAAGAAAATTGATGGTCACCACGATGTGGCACTTGCAAGTAAAGCGGTATCAAGTTTAAAAACTGATTTAGAGTTAGGTTTTAACCTACAAGATATTCGTTATATCACACCGCAAGCCTAAGAGATTCTCGATACAAAAATGCCACTGCAATACAGTGGCATTTTTTAATTAACCTATCGCGGTTATCTCTTTCACTTAGTGTGGAGAGCGTGTATCTAGACGCTGAATGTGAACCGTAATTTCTTCGCGATCGTGGTATAAATGCTTAGCCTGTAGCTTGAACTTCACACCATTTTGAATAAGAAATACTTTCAGGTTTTCAATATCTTGAAGCACTTCATCATAACGACCTTTCATAGGTAGTTTTAAGTTAAAGATCGCTTCTTTTGCCCACGCTTTAATTAACCACTCACCCATTAAGTGAGCCACACGCGCTGGCTTTTCAATCATGTCACAAACAATCCACGTAACGTTCTTACGTGCTGGCTCAAATTTAAAACCATCAACAGCATGGTATTTAACTTGGCCTGTATCCATTAAGCTTTGTGCCATTGTACCGTTATCAATCGCGTGAACGAACATCGAGCGCTTCACCAATTGATATGTCCAACCACCAGGACAAGCACCTAAATCAACACCCCACATACCTGGCGCTAAACGCTCATCCCACTCATGGCGAGGAATAAATACGTGAAATGCTTCTTCTAATTTCAGCGTTGAGCGACTTGGCGCATCTGCTGGGAATTTTAAGCGTGGAATGCCCATAAAGAACTGTGAGTTATTCGAGCTGTAGGAATAACCTACAAAACAACAACCCGGTGCGACGAAACACACATGTAGCACAGGCTTTTTGTTGTTATCTTTCGCGTATAAAATCTCACGCTTACGCATTGCTTGACGAAGTGGCACCGTAAACTTACGACAGAATTTTAATAACTCTTTCGCTTCATTGGTATCTGGTGTTTCAACACGGAGATCACCACAACGTGGGAAGTCATCACCAATCACTTCTAAGATCGGAGAAATACGATCATCAGCCGGTAAATCCGTTAACATCTGTGATGCCGCAAACATTTGACGTGCGAAGATTAACTGTGAAAATGGTTGTAGCTGAATAAATTTATCCGCATCACCTGCTTGATAAAATTCAAATAACACATAACCTGAATTGTTTTTTACCCGAGGGAAACCAAACAATTCCAGCGTATTTGCTTTGTCTTGAACTTCACCTGCACATTCTTTTTCAAAGCCAGGACGACAATACAATAAAACATGATTCACGTTGGAACCCTCAAGCTGAACGCCAGGCTGCTACTGCAAGCATTACCCAGCCAATAATAAAACATACTCCGCCCATCGGTGTGATGGGACCAAACCACTTAATGCCTGTTAATGCCAATGCATATAAACTGCCACTAAAACAGATTATACCAAGGGTGAAAAACAGAGCGGCGTATGATACAGCTTTTGAAGACAAAAAGCGTGTCAATATTCCACAACCCAATAACGCGAATGTATGCCACGCTTGATATTGTACGCCAGTCTTAAATACATCGAGTAAATAAGGCGATAAATGCTGCTTTAAGCCGTGTGCAGCAAATGCCCCTAACCCCACCGTTAATGCACCACTCATTGCCGCGACAAAGAGCATCCAACGCGTTCGGTTTTGTAATGGTTCAGTCACCACAGCACTCCTTAATAAACCGCGCTAATCGCTCAATGGCCGTTGCTATATTGTTAGCTTCCGTAAAACCAGAGGCTTTTCGCGGTTTAAAACTATGATCACCGTCAGGAAGAAACGCAACCTCGACATTGGGAGAAAACGCCCATTGTGCTATTTCTGCTTTAGTACCAAACGTGTCTCGCTCACCTTGTAGGATCAATGTGGGTACCGTAATCGACGCCAAATGATCACCACGAAAATTTTCAGGTTTCCCCGGCGGATGAAAAGGAAAACCTAAACACACTACGCCTTTCACCTTCGCTGCGCAGTTTTCTACATCCGGGCTTTGAGCGGCAACCTCTGTTGCCATAATACTCGCCATTCTACCGCCCATTGATTTACCGCCAATGACTAACGAACTGCCTGCAAAGGTTTCGATATGACGTTGAAAATCAATCAAGAGTTTTGGTTGGCGATCAGGCGGTCGCTTTTTACCATCTTCAGCACGTTTAACCATATATGGAAAATTAAACCGTACTACCCGAATATCTTGCAGTGCTAAACCTTCAGCGACTGCCATCATAAAAGCATGATCCATTCCCGCCCCTGCACCATGAGCAAACAAAAATGTTGCTTCAGCGGTACCTGATTTAGGTTCGTTAATTATGTATTCACTGGCTAAGTTCGACATCAGGCATATCCTCTTGTTCACGACGTGCTTTGGCTAACACCCAATCTCTAAATATTTGAATTCGCCCAGTATCAGCTTGGCGCTCTTGGCAAACAAAATAGAACGCGTTTTTACTCACTAACACTTCATCAAATGGACACACCAAGCGCCCAGCTTCTAATTCTGGTTGCGCTAATACATTATTTCCCAGCGCAATTCCCTGGCCATGAGCCGCAGCTTGTAGCACCATGGTTGAGTGACTAAAAATAGGCCCTTGGTTAACGTTAACCCCTTGCACGTCATAATGACGAACATAATTCTTCCACTCTTTTCGAGAAGTATCGTGTAACAAGGTGTGTAGTTTTAAATCATCTAATGTGCGCAGCGGTTTCGCCCCTGTCAGCAGCATTGGCGAACAAACAGGCATCATGAACTCTTGATATAATTTATCGGCACGCAGGCCAGACCAATTACCTCGACCATAGTAAATCGCCACATCGACATCGTCGGTGAGCGACCCTTCATCTAAATCGACCGCCTTAATACGCACGTCAATATCAGGGTGTTGTTCATTAAAATCGGTTAAACGTGGTACCAACCATTGGATGGCAAAACTAGGAGGTAAACTAATGGTTAATGCACCTTTAGCACCTCGTTCCAAGACCTTATCAGTCGCATCAGATATCGCTGAAAAGATATCTTTTATATCGAGAAAGTAGCCCTGTCCTTCCTCTGTTAGCAATAGAGAACGATTACGACGGCGGAATAACTTTAAGCCTAGAAATTCTTCTAACGCTTTAATTTGATGACTAACTGCGGCTTGAGTAACAAATAATTCTTCAGCAGCACGAGTAAAACTCAAGTGTCTTGCTGCCGCCTCAAACACCTTTAATGAGTTGAGCGGAGGTAAACGTCTAGACATACTTTTCTCGACTATTTAATGCATTAGTTTTTTTAATCCTGAACATTATAAATTGTCCATTGTTCAACTACTAGAGAAACCCTATTATCTCTACGCAATATTGATTTAATCCTCTGTTCTTTGCCCTCTGGCTAACCAGCTTAATCAATATTGCGTGTTGTGTTTGCATATTATCCGAATCCTTTCGGACGGATGGAATAACCATCCTTTATTTCCTGTATTTTTGACTATAAAGTCAAAGCTATTTTTAGCACTGCGCCCCAACGCAGTGCTATTTTTTTATCAATATAAAGCCATCAATACTTGCTCTCTGACTTATTTATTAGCATGATCCTTCGTTCAATCTTAGCTATGTGAACAACCATGACCTCTCAATTTGATATCTCAACTATTTTGGCTCAATTCCCTGCCTTGCAACACACAGATGGTGAATTACCGCCAGTGTACCTAGACAGCGCAGCAACCGCACAAAAGCCAGCCGTGGTTATTGATACAATCACTGAGTACTATCGTGGTTATAATGCCAATGTGCATCGTGGCAGTCATAGCCTCACAGCAAATGCGACGCTGCGCTTTGAACAAGCAAGAGAAACCGTACAACACTTCATTGGCGCAGCGCACAGCAAAGAAATTATTTGGACACGTGGCGCAACAGAAGCATTAAATTTAATTGCTCAAACTTATGCCCGCGCAAATCTAACGGCAGGAGATGAAATTCTAGTCAGTGAATTAGAGCATCACGCCAATATCGTGCCATGGCAAATGATAGCGGCAGAAACCGGTGCACGCGTCATTAAAATCCCGATGCGCGATGACTGTACTTTAGATCTAGATGCGTTTTATTCGCTCCTATCGGATAAAACAAAAATCGTCGCAGTCGCCCACATTACCAATGTTACGGGTACCCGTAACCCAATTGAAGAAATCATTCACGCAGCTCACCAGCACAGCGCCATTGCTGTAATTGATGGCGCACAAGGTATTGCTCATGAAGATATCGATGTCACTGCACTTGATGCTGA
The DNA here is from genome assembly GCF_003026135.1 of Photobacterium sp. GB-36. NCBI lineage: Bacteria > Pseudomonadati > Pseudomonadota > Gammaproteobacteria > Vibrionales > Vibrionaceae > Photobacterium > Photobacterium sp. GB-36. The sequence goes on from NZ_PYNY01000015.1 coordinate 69,869, forward strand.
CTTCTATGTGTTCTCAGGCCATAAAATTTATGCCCCGGCTGGTATTGGCGTTCTTTATGGCAAGCAAGCGCTACTTGAAACAATGCCACCTTGGCACGGCGGCGGTAAAATGGTGGAAAAAGTCTCTTTTGAAGGTACAACTTTCGCTGCACTACCGGGTAAATTTGAAGCTGGCACCCCAAATGTAGCGGGATGTTTAGCGTTAGCCGCAGCAATTAATTGGCTCAAGAAACTAGATAGACAAGGCGCTGAAGTACATATTGAAAACTTGCGCCACAAAGCCATCGAAGGCATTAAAAATATTGATGGCTTACGTATTATAGGATTACAACCGAAGGCAAGTTTATTCTCTTTTGTCGTTGATGGGGTGCACCATCAAGATATTGCGACCTTGCTTGATCAGCAAAATATCGCGCTGCGTGCTGGTCACCACTGTGCACATCCCATGCTTGATGCACTAGGCTTAACAGGAACATTACGCGTATCATTAGCGCTTTATAACACCGAGCAAGATGTAGAGCGCTTTATCACTGCACTACATAAAGCTTGTGATTTACTTTAATGCGGTTATCTGGATTGAATACTATGACTGAACTTACACTTCCCCATCACCCTTTCGGCACCGACATTTCAGATACAGACATTGTGGCTCAAATGCAAAACGCTTCAGGCTGGGAAGATCGCTACCGTACTGTCATTCAGCTAGGTAAGAAACTGCCGGTAATGGCAGAAGAAGACAAAGATGAGCAGTTAAAAGTCAGTGGTTGTGAATCGCAAGTTTGGCTTCGCCACCAGCAAGTTGGCGATCACTTTTATTTTCAAGCTGATTCTGACGCGCGTATTGTTCGCGGCTTAATAACACTCGTACTTGCCGCTTATCACGGTAAAACGCGTACAGAGATCAGTGAATTTGATATTGATGGCTACTTTGATTCACTCGGTTTAATTGCCCATTTGAGTCCGTCTCGTGGCAATGGGTTAAAAGCGATTGTTGAGCAAATAAAACAACTCGCACGCTAAACAAGATTTATCAGTCCTAGAAATAGCACAGCAACAAAAAAGGCAGATCATATGATCTGCCTTTTTCATGTCACTGCCTATCGATTACTGTTTATGTTTTTCGATAAGCTTACGTAATATTTGTGATACCGCGACAAAACCAAACGTTGCAGTCACAACGGTTGCCGCGCCAAAACCACTCGCGCAATCCATACGCTTGGGCCCTTCTGCTGTCGCTTTTACTGCACACACAGAGCCGTCGGCTTGTGGGTACTTCAGTTGCTCTGTTGAAAATACGCAATCAATACCAAACTTACGTTTTGGGTTTTTAGGGAAGTTATGATGACGACGCAAGGTATCACGTAACTTCTTCGCCAATGGATCTTGGATTGTCTTGGTCAAATCAGCGATCTGAATTTGTGTTGGGTCCATTTGACCGCCAGCACCACCTGTGGTGATCACCTTAATTTTATTACTCTTACAGTATGACAGCAGTGCCGCTTTTGGCTTCATGCTATCTATTGCATCGAGCACGTAATCAAAATCTTTTGACAAGTATTCAGCTTGATTTTCAGGTGTGATTAAATCGTCAATCAAATTGACCTTACATTCAGGATTGATTAGGTGAATACGCTCAGCCATCACTTCAATTTTGCTTTTACCTACCGTCCCTGTCATGGCATGAATTTGACGATTAATATTCGTCACACACACATCATCCATATCAATCAGGGTAAGCTCACCAATACCTGAACGCGCTAACGCTTCTGCCGCCCATGAACCTACACCACCAATACCAATCACACACACGTGTGCAGCACGAAGAATGTCTACTTCGCTATTGCCGTATAAACGACGTGTGCCGCCAAAACGTTGGTTATAACTGTCGGATGCTGGGGTATCAAGTTCGCGCATAGTATTTCTTCACTGATCTGATGGATAAAGAAAGAGTGCGTTTTTATACGCACTCTTAATAGGATTGTCCAGTTGTTAGCATCACTCAAGCTTGTTGGAAATGCTTTCTAACAGTACCAAACTATGGCTTAAGCCAAGGGTCTTGTGTTGCAGTTCCTTCTAAGCCTAAACGCCATACACGACCAAAGTGCTTGTAGTGACCCGCATCAGTGCCTGCTTGCTTACCCATACCATGGTAAAGATCGAGGTGATTTTTCTTCACAGCACCACCCGTGTCTAACGCAAGTAACAGGCGTAAAACGTGTTTACCCGTCCAGTTACCTTGAGCATCAAGCTCGGGTACTTCTGCAAGCAACGCAGAGCCCATAGGAATATATTTTCGATCTGCCGCCACAGCAGCATTAGCAAGCAACGGAATCCCCGCGCTACCCTTAACATCTAACGTTTTCGTTGGTTTAAAGAAAACAAATGATGGATTTTGCTCTAATAGTTCACGTACTTCAGCATCACTATGGGTAGATACCCACTCTTGAATGGCTTTCAGTGACATTTTTTCTTTCGGCACTTCACCACGATCAATCAATACTCGACCAATACTCACATAACGGTGACCATTTTTACCGTTATAACCAAAGTATTCTAATTGATCATTGTCTTCATAATGCACAAAGCCACTACCTTGAACTTCCATCATGAAAATATCTAGCATGGATTTGCTGTAACCTAACTCCAAGCCCTTGCCTTTTAACGCACCATTGTAAATTTCAGCGCGAGATGGGCAACGACCATTACACTTAGGCATTGCATATACAGGGTAACGGAACTCTGCATTTGGTGTATGACGAAGTTCAATAACAGGTGAATAATAACCAGTAAACATTACGTTACCTTTATTATCACCACCGCCCATTTGCGCCGCTTCAATACCGTAACTAGCCAGTTTACTTGGATCACCACCCGCACTGATCCACTTTTCTAGTTGCTTGTATAACGGGCCATATTTGCGTGCCATTGATGGAGAACGTGTGACTACCATTTCAGCTTGGGGAGCAAAGGTTGTGTAATCGCGCTGCTTATCTGACTTAATGGTTGAAACACGATTTAATACATGTGGAAAATAGTTACCAAGATATTGGTGAGCTAATGGATTTTTTTGAATAGCGGTTTGTTCATTGGTTGATTGTGCATCATTATTCGATGCGCAACCAACTAAACCAAACATAATAATAGCGATTGCTGCTTTACGTAACACGATAGATAAGCCTATAAAATTTTAAAATGCGAGATACAGCTAATATGGTAGATATATGTGAATGAAGGCAATAGTAGCAAATCAATAACAATATAACGTAATAATCTTAAGTCATATTTATATCTAAATTTCATTGCAGTGCTTACATTTTCATTCAACGAATATAGATATTTATATTATTAATGATTCATCCAGTGTCATATTATTGTCACATACAAGCGATTTAATAAAATCGTCACAAAAAATAAACAACTCACAAACTAATAATAAAAATAACGCACTCATAAGGATATAAAGAGATGCAATCACCACTTAAAGTTGGCAAAGATACCTTGTTAGATCCCAATGCTATTGAATACCAGTGGATCAGAAATTTAACTAGCGAAGGAGTCCCTCAACACCAAATTAACCACGTGATCCAGCATTGTCTTGGCGGTACGCCACAGATAGCTGATCTCTTGAGACAAATAGCACTCAAACAAAGTTCCATCCATGAGCTACTAAAACTGATCTAATTAAGTAGTAATGGTGTGCGTACAAATGTAGAAATGTAATGTGCAGGCTGCTGACGAATAAAGTTATTATCATGATAAAGATAAGAGTAATGCTGTTCACCTAATTGATAGCTCAATGTTTGACCATCCCAGCAATACTGTGTCGTCACTAGCCTTCCATCACGATAAATACCCAGCGGGCGGATCTCAAAACTTTCTGCCACATATTGCGCGACATCATGCTCTTTCCAATAGCCATATATGGCTTCAGATGAAGGGGACTTTAGCCAAGAAGATAATGCTGCTTTAGATACAAACAGGCCAGTGAGTGCTAAACCAGCGACTAATAGCAAGATCAAAATAATTGTTTGTGAATGTTTTGTCATCAGATGATAAGTACTGACTTTAGATGATTGTACTTTATCCAATTATCACCTCCACAAAAACTACTAATACAATTTAAACTAACAGATTGTTCGCAATGTTAATTAAAGATCACCGCCATAACATCTTGTAAATACTATCACTTAAATACTGTACAAATTGACAAATTAATTTACTTTATCCATATAAATTTTTTGTACATGGATGTCAGATAGTGAAAAGACGTAGTACACCGCTGGTTAAAGGATTCAGACAATCAGCTCCCTACCTAAATGCGCATGTTGGAAAAACCATGGTGATCATGGTAGGTGGAGAGGCATTTGCCGATCCCAATTTCGATAATATCGTCAATGATATCGCACTACTTAATAGCCTAGGCATTCAAATCGTTATTGTCTACGGTGCTCGCCCACAAATCAGTACATTACTGGCAGAGCAAGATTGTCATTCTCCTTATCATAAAGGGATCCGTATTACCGATGAACGAGCATTAGAAATTGCCAAGCAAGCAGCGGGACAACTTCAGTTAGATATCACCGCTCGCTTTTCAATGGGGATCCATAATACTCCAATGGCTGGCGCGCAGATTAATATCATTAGTGGTAATTTTATTATCGCCCAACCTCTCGGGGTCGATGACGGTGTAGATTATTGTCATAGTGGAAAAATTCGTCGTATTGATACCGATGCGATTAAACGTCAGTTAGAGCAAGGTTCCATTGTACTACTCGGCCCAATCGCGAGTTCAGTAACCGGAGAATGCTTTAACCTCACCTCTGAAGAAGTCGCAACCCAAGTGGCTATCCGCTTAAAAGCCGACAAACTTATTGGTTTCTGCTCAGAGCAAGGAGTCGTGGGCGATAACAATGAAATTATCTCTGAATTACTGCCAAACGAAGCCGATCATATCCATCAAAAACTTGTCGCACAGCGAGCGCAGGACTGTGGTACTGGGCGTTTCTTACGTGGTGCTATTAGTGCTTGTCGAGCTGGCGTTCCTCGCAGCCACCTGATCAGCTACAAAGAAGATGGGGCATTAATTCAAGAGCTTTTTTCTCTTGATGGTATCGGTACCCAAATTGTAATGGCGAGCGCAGAAAAAGTGCGACGCGCCAACATTAACGACATTGGTGGTATTCTGGATCTGATCCAACCATTAGAGCAAGACGGAATTTTAGTTCGACGCTCCCGAGAACAACTCGAGCAAGAAATTACTCAATTTACGATTGTAGAGCGTGACAATTTAATTATCGGCTGTGCTGCGCTTTATCCCTTTCCTGAAGAGAAAATGGCTGAAATGGCTTGTGTCGCGATTCATTCTGACTTTAGGGATGATAATCGCGGTGTATTACTGCTTAATGAGTTATGCCTACAAGCGCGCCAACAAAACCTCGAACACTTATTTGTATTAACCACTCGAAGCTTACACTGGTTCCGCGAACAGGGCTTTTCTGAATGTGATGTAGATAGGCTGCCAATGGCAAAAAAAGCACTTTATAATTACCAAAGAAGATCAAAAATCCTCATCACAAGAATAAAATAATTGACACAAAATTAACAAAATGGTGACTTAAGAGCGTAAAATTGTCTGTGTAGAGTTATTTTACTAAAAACATGCTCAACTAAGATAACGCTACAAACATTATAAAAACACAAATTACTTCAGGTTAAATCAACTTATGATGAGTTTAATATTTCTATTACTTTTGATTGCAATGGTCAGCGCTTTCATTGGTAAAAAAAATGTAGGATATGCATTCTTTGCCGCATCCGTAATTATTGGTTTGTATTGGTTTCATCACCATGCCACTGATTCACTATCGATTTTATTATAGGGGGGAATGATTAATGAATAATAAACATGTAACCCTTCTTAATAGCTTGGGTCTATTAGGTATTACCTTTGTATTATTAATGGGCTCAGTATTACAAGTCGCTTGGAATGAATTACCTTGTCCACTGTGTTTATTGCAGCGTCTTGGTTTTGTTATGGTAATGTTCGGCTTTATGCTTAATGTCGTTTATGGCACTCAGCAACGCCATTATGGTGTGATCTTAGTCGGTGCATTATTTGGTGCAGCGACAGCGCTTCGCCAAGTATCACTACACGTTATCCCTGGCACACCAGGTTTTGGTAGCCCGATCCTTGGTATGCACTACTACACATGGGCATTTGTGATCTTTGCTATGGCTATCGCCGGTGTCGCACTACTTCTCCTACTTTGGAATAAAGAATGGACAAGCGAAAATTATCAAATGAACAAATTTGGTAAGTTTGTTTGTATTCTAGCGATTGTGGCCGTTCTAATTAATGTTATTTCTACATTCCTTGAATGTGGCCCTTACCAATGTCCAGATAACCCTGTTAGTTACTGGTTGTTAGACATGTTTAAGTAATACCTTAAATAACGAACAATAAAAAACGCCAGCACAAATGCTGGCGTTTTTATTGATAGATACAGGTTTACACTAACAATTCAGATAAGCCACTTGCCCGCTCAGTTCTTACTTGCACACTACGACGAATAACGTCTGGTTGAGCGTAAAGATACAATCTCGCTTTTGCACGTGTAATACCGGTATAAATCAACTCTCGAGTTAAGATCGGTGTAAAGTCATTCGGCAACACCATTACGGTATCAGCAAATTCAGATCCTTGTGATTTATGGATAGTCATCGCATACACCACTTCATGCTCTGGAATACGACTAGGCAAGAATCCACGGATCGTACCATCAGGCATCTCAAAATAGACCTTCAAACGACGCACACCATCGACGGCGTCCGTTTCTGGCTCTAACATAGTGATACCAATATCACCGTTATATAAACCAACGGCATGATCATTTCGGGTGATCATAATTGGGCGACCTTGATACCACGTATCGTCCCCTGGGTTAATTTTACCGCGGTGAGTTAACTCTTTTTCTATCCGGTAGTTTAACCCTACAACACCAAAATCACCTTCGCGCAATGCACATAACAAGCGCACATTCGCAAACGCATCTAGCACCAATTTAGGCTCACGTTGTTCGGCAATCGCATCTAAATAATCAAAGTAGAAGGTCGTCACTTGATTAATCATCGACTGATAACTGTCAGAAGATAAGGCGTAATGATGAATATCTTTAAAGCCTTGCTGCCAGACTTTTTCCACCAACGCAGGACGACCGCTGTTAATTGCTTTCGCTAACTGACCAATACCAGATTGAGCGTGGAAACGGTAACTCTTTTGTAGCATGCATAAACAATCGGCCACCAAACTTAAGTCGAGTGAGGTGCTATGAAGATCATAGCCCGTCAACTGGCTAAGCACTTGCCCTTGCGTTCCACTATAACCTTGATTAGCAAATGAGCAGATATCACCGAGCACAGCCCCCGCTTCAACCGATGCCAACTGATCTCTATCCCCTAATAAAATCAGTTTCGCGCCAGCAGGCATCGCATCGAGCAATCGTGCCATCATTGGTAAATCAACCATTGAGGCTTCATCAACCACTAACACATCAAGGTGTAAGGGATTATCTTTATGATGACGAAATTCAACGCGTCCCGGAATTGCCCCCAATAAACGGTGGATCGTACTCGATTGAGTCGGAATACGCTCTTTCACTGATGCCGCTACGGGCAATGATTTCACCGCAGAACTAATCGATTCTGTTAAACGTGCCGCCGCCTTACCTGTCGGTGCCACCAGCATAATATTAGGTACATGCTCATCACCGGCTTGCATTACTAATGCCGCAAGTAATTTAGCGACGGTGGTTGTTTTACCCGTACCTGGGCCGCCAGAAATCACTGCAAACTGACGTGTCAATGCCACTGCAGCTGCCACTTTCTGCCAATTTAAGCAGGCATCTAGTGGTATCACCCCATCTAATTGAGAAAGATCTTTTTGCGATGTCGCATTGACTAAAATATGCTCGACTTTCGCCCAATCAACTTGCTCTGGTTTCACCACATCAAGCATGTCACACACTAATCTCTGGCGTGCATCAGCTGTTGTCGCGGTTGATAAGGCTTCATACAAGTAACCGTAAGTCACAGGAAATAAATCATCTAATGCCTGATGCATAACGTTGAGCTCAGTCGTACTAAATCGTACATCCTCTGATCCTGCATTGTTTGCCATCATGAGGATTTTATTGGCAACGGTTTGTTCAAATTGCCAATAACGACTTAGGTACAAACGACCATGTTCAATAACTAAGGGGGTCGCTTGCACCTTGCCTGTTTGCACACTTGATACCACAGCAAAATGGCTTAATAGCTCTCCCCATTGTGAAGGCTCAGGCACGCCTTCTAACAACTCAATTGCAACACGTGATGGCAAACTAAATAAACTCTGAAGCGAAAGTGTATCTAGCACTACGCAAACATGTCCCTTACCTAATTCATTACTGGCAAGAGCTGCCACAAGTGCGGCTAAATCAGCTTGATCTGCGGGGCTATGATGCGCGACAAATTTTGCGAACTGATAATCAAGCTGACGCAACACACCTTGTTTGGTTAACGCTTGAAGTCGTTTAAGCATGAGGTAATGCTCCATCAATTAATAAATCCAGTTCTTCTAACAATGCTTGCGATGGTTTCGCATGGAAAATCCCACTGTCACTACCAGCTTGAATGCCACGTAGGAACAAGTAATACACACCACCGAAATGAGTCTCATAGTCGTAGTTTGGAATACGGCTACGCAAGAAACGTTGCAGCGCTAAGGCATAGATTTGATACTGCAAGTCATAGCGGTGATCGCGCATCGCTTCAACCAACTGCTCACCACGATACACCTGTGGATCATCACCGAGATAATTCGATTTCCAGTCTAATACGTAATATTTACCCTGATGTTCAAACACCAAGTCAATAAAACCTTTAAGCATACCGCTGACCGTACTAAAGCCAAGCTCACCAGCTTTAGCGGAAATAGAATCATGCTTAGCAATGACTTTATTGAGTAGCGGTGATTGCAACATTTCAATCGGGAGTAAAAACTCCATTTCCGTTAAACGTTGTTGTGGTGTTTTTTCTGCCAATCGCAATTGTTCGCCATCTAATGGACAGTGCAAAACATCGTTAATTAATTGCTGTAATACAGGTAGCCACGCTAACTCGTAATGTTCAAGTTGCAATAGCTCCGTCAGTTTAGCGACAGTTTCTGGGCTATCGACAGGACGTGTAAACTCGATTTCTTCAAACACCGTATGTAAAAATGTCCCCGGACGCGCACCGCGAGGGAAAGTGTAAATAGAGTATTCAGGCTCTAATTCCACCTCCGTTTCACTGTTTTCTGGCGTTTCTTTCTGCACAGAATCGATATCAAATCCAGGAAGATCTAAACTGCTATCATGATGCGCTTGATGGCCTTGTTTCACCAAGTTGGAGTAACTGGTCATCCACCAATTACGTTCAATCTGACGCTCAAATTCACGACGATTCAACGCCTCAGTTTGCTCATTTTGTCCTGCCCACTTATCGACAGGTAATACTGGAGGTTCAGCAATAGTGATCGTCGGTTGCGCTTCAGATAACTTAGCCAGCGCTAATTCTAGTGCTGCAACACCGCACTCTTCTCCATTTTGAATTAAATACCCCATCGCTGATTTGTGTAATCCAGTCGGCTCTTTGCTACTGCGACCATTACGTACAGGTGCCATACCAACAAAACAGCCATAAACTGCACGAGTTAACGCTACATAAATTAAACGTAAATCTTCTGCGAGGCGTTCTTTATCAGCTTTAGAAATAGAATCAGCGTGCTTGGTAATATCTAAAATCGTCACGTTATCGTCTTCATCGTGATACTTCACTTCGCCTTTACTATCGACTTCACGATAGCTACAAACAAACGGCATAAAGACTAAATCGTATTCCAATCCTTTTGATTTGTGGATGGTAACAATCTGCACCAAATTACGTTCGGACTCTAAACGCAAAATTTGCTCATCAGAATTACCGTTTGGCTCAGCTACATTTTCAGCCAACCAACGTAATAGCGCATAATCACTGTCTAAGGTTTGACTCGCTTCTTGCAGTAATTCACCAATATGAAGTAAGTCAGTTAAACGACGTTCACCGCCTTCTTCCACTAATAAACGCTCAGCAATATTGTTTTTCGCCATCACGCTTCGTAGCATAGGCATCACGCCACGCTTGAGCCATTGTTGACGGTATTGCTTAAAGCTATTTACTGCAATTTCCCACTCATTCTCATCATTATTAAGCGTATCGAGCTCTATTGCGGTTAAAGAAAACAACCCTGACGCCAACGCAGCACGCAATGCGCGATCGTCATCAGGTGTTAGTACCGCTTGTAATAATCGCTGTACATCAGCCGCTTCAGCAGTGGAAAAAACGCTATCACGATTAGATAAATACACACTGGCAATCCCTTGTTTTGCCAGTGCTTCACGCACCAACTTACCTTCTCGTCCTGTACGTACTAACACCGCAATATCACCCGCTTTCACTGGGTGTTGAGTTTCTTTATCTAAAAAGTAGCCTTGCCCTTGTTGTGACTGCTCTAAAATATGCTGAATGTGTGCGGCTGTCGCCGTTGCCATCGTCGACTCATAATCGCCCTTGGTAATAGGCTTACCATCGAGGCTATCTTGCAACCAGAACGTGAGCGCGTGTTGTTGTTCGCCGTTTAGCCACCAGCTACGATCTGGTGCTTTCGGACTATGACCAACAGGATCAAAGGTAATATCTTGATCATAAATAAACGGGCTATTAGGTGTATCAAAGACGCTATTTACCGACGCAATCATATCTGCCGTTGAACGCCAGTTGGTACCTAATGTGTAATGATCTTGAACCTGACGACGGGCTTGAATATAAGTAAAAATATCTGCCCCACGAAACGCATAAATCGCCTGCTTAGGATCACCGATCATAAACAATCCGCATTCAGGGTGATCGTGATACACCGAACTGAAGATACCGTACTGCAAGGGGTCGGTATCTTGGAATTCGTCGATCATCGCAACTGGATATTGGCTGCGGATCTTACTTGCCAGGAGATCATCTTGATCGTTATCGATCGCAGCGCCTAACTGCGTTAAGAGATCATCAAACGATAACCACCCTTTATGGGCTTTTGCCTGCGCCAGTAAAATACGACAATGTTCAATCGCGTGCGCTAATAAGGGATCGCGTAATGTCGCTGGGTTATCAAGTAAATCTGCAACCGCAACAAATACCGCATGCTGTGGTGCTTCACCTTTCGGGGTTTTAGTGATCAATTCCTGTTGGTGAAACTTCTCTAATTTATCCGGTAAATCATAATTCTCAGTCGGTTGATTAGCCCATTCATTCACTTGAGCGAGCCACGTTGGTAGGCTCTTTTTGGTATAGCTACGTTTATTCACGTCTGAATTGGCAATTAACGCTTCTAAATCAGCGAAGTGCTGTTTCCATAATGCTTTAAATTCATTAATGCGTTCGATATTTTGCTGATGTAACTGCTCTAAACTTGCCGTCATAGCCGCTACAGAAAGTTTAACGGGAACACCTGTTAAACTATTGCCAATATCTTTTAATAGCGCATGCGGCGATGACCATAAATCACGGATCTGACAAGCAAGCGCTCGTGGTAACTGATAGAAATGACTACGCCAGTAATCCGCTACCACCAAGTTCTTCAATTGGCTTTCATCGGTGACAAATTCATTGTTGAAACGACAGCCTGATTCAAACGCGTTTTGAGTCAACATTCGCTGACAAAAACCATGGATGGTATAAATAGCCGCTTCATCCATTTGACGTTCAGCTTGCAGTAAAATATTGGCTGCCGCTTTATGATCGGGATACTCTTGCAGTAACGGGGCTATAACGGGATCGCCACTCACACCACGACTAAACGCTAAACGCGCATCGTGAATACGGCCACGAATACGATCGCGAAGCTCTGCCGTTGCCGCTTCGGTAAAAGTCACCACCAGTATTTGATCAACCGTTAATTCAACAGCATGACGCGTTTCTGCATTACCATGACCGAGTAATAGACGCAGGTATAAACTGGCAATAGTAAATGTTTTGCCCGTACCGGCAGATGCTTCAATTAAACGTGTACCATGCAATGGAAAGGCCATTGGCTGCAAAATATTGGTTTGCGTTTGTACCGTCATGATTTTACTTGTCCCATATCGTAAAACTCGATCACTCCAATGATCCCTTGAAGCTCAAGGTGATCTTGCTCACATCACTACTGTGATCAAACACTTATAAGCGAATATTGAGCGATCAAATCTTGTTATATTCTAATATTGTGAGAACTTACTCACGGTTTGTATTACAGCGGTTGGTTAGTATCAGCGCCAGAAACTTGGTCACCTCTGGACCGGTGGCCGTACAGCAAGCACCCTACAACTAATAATGATTTGCTGGCGGCCACACTACCCCTTATTCCGGCTTTACTTCTTCACTATTTAATACCGCAGCTTGAAGTACTTTCAGTGCCAACACATAGCTATTCTGTGCAAGTTCATCATTCCAATGTGTCCATACTCGATTGATGTATTCATCCGCGCCTTCACCTGCAAAAAAGTAACCATCGTTAAAACAATCTGCCATTTTGCTGTAGGCTTTCTCGATGGTTTGTTCATCGTCTTTCCAGTTACCTTGCTTATCAACACACGCTTGAATACCTGCATGTGCTGTTTTCGGAAAATACGCTAAAGGTTGATTCAAACCTTGGTAATACAACTCGATAAGCTCTTGTAAATAACCTTGTGCTTTACTCGCTTCGATCGCATTAATGACAAGGTGCTTATCGGTACCAATAATATGTGTTTTCGGGTTCAATTCTGGCTGGCTAATCGCTAAACATAAGTGATCACACCAAGCCGCGAGTAAATCTACCGAGCGCACTTTACCACTACGAAAACGCATTAAACCTGATTGATAGCGCTGTTTCAGCCAACCTTGAAGTAATACGGCATGACCATTTATCGTTAGTGTTATTGCCACTTCCTGATCATCTAATGGCGCATGAATTAATGGCTCAATTTGGCTCACTAACTCACGTACTGCTAGACGACTGGCATCTAAATCAATATCACCAAATGCCGCTACAGGTAACTTGCCCGCTGCTTTTTGCTCTTGAGCGAAATGACTGAAGATCTGATCCGGATCTTTATTGGTCATTTGAGCATCAAGCAATAATGCTAATAGCTCATCTTTAACGTGATAGCTTTCTAGCTGATTAAGCACAAACGGTTCATCATCTTCCAATAATCCCATTGGCGGCTCAAAGTAGACTTTCAAACGACGGTTAAAGAAATAACGTACCGGTAAACGCCAGAAACGCTGCAACTCAGCAAGCTCTAATACTTGTTGTTGATCATCGGCAATCGGTTCTGGAGGAAGTTCACCTAATTGGAAAGGTTGGCTCGCTTGCCCTTCACGAGCAGCAGCGGGTAGCCATTCAATGGCATAACTGCTATTACTCCCGATAAAAGCACTCGGACTAAATGGCACTAAGGGATGGTGCTCAATCAGTTTTTGTTTAATGTTTTCGGCTGATTTATCGACAGGAAGAGATTCATCCCCCTCTAAGCAATAACCTTGCTGACAATATTCCACCAGCTCACTGACTAGCACAGACGCAATTTTTTCTGCGTTGTCTTGAATTGAGCGACCCACGTAGCTGATATATAAGGTTTCTTGCGCTGATAATAATGCTTCAAGGAAAAGATAACGGTCATCATCACGACGAGAACGATCGCCCGCTTTAGTGCGACCATTCATTAAATCAAACCCTTCAGGGGCAATATTTCGAGGGTAAGCACCATCATTCATGCCAAGCAAGCACACCACATCAAAGGGGATCGAACGCATTGGCATTAAGGTACAAAAATTCACTTGTCCAGCAAGGAAGCGTTGGCTTACTCGCTCACCCGATAACTTATCGCGTAAATATTGAGTTAGCACTGCTGGTGTGATCTCACCTTGATAACCCGCATCATCGAGTTGTTCGTGCAAGCGGTGTAAGTTATCGCGAATAGATTTAAGAACCAGTTCGCCTTCTAATTCCACCGCGAAAAAATCATCCAGCATTTGGTTAAGTGTATCCGCCCACTCTGTCACCAAATGTGGCTGTGCTAACACTTCACGGTAACTAATTAAGCAATCAATAAAGCCAGCTAACTGCCCAGCTAACTCCGCATCAATCCCCTGTACTTGATCGTAAGCAGAAATGCCTTCAAACAAACCAGTATTATGGGGCATGGCATAACCTAACAGCATGCGCTGAATACCAAACAGCCAAGTATTTTGCATCTGCTCAGGAAGATTAAATTGGCTCGATGTATGCTGATCTAAGCCCCAGCGAACTCCCGCTTCTTCGATCCACTGTTTTACTTTCTCAAAGCTTTGGCTATCAAAACCAAACTTATTCATCACCGCAGGCACTTCTAATAGCTCTAACAGTTCAGAAGCATGACAGCGACTATCAGGCAAAGTTAATAAACGTAAAAACGCCAACAATATCGGGTTTTCTTGCTCTGCGGTTCGGTCAGAAATCGAAAATGGAATATAACGGTTACCCGGCGCATTACCAAATACCGCTTGGATGGCGGGGCTGTAGGCATTGATGTCAGCCACCATCACGATCACATCACGTGGTTTCAGATCAGGGTTTGCCTCAAACATCGCTAACAGCTTGTCGTGAAGCACTTCAACTTCACGCATTGGGCTATGACATGCATGAATAGAGAGTGAGTTATCATCTGCAGCAATTGGGAATTTATGCTCGCTAGAATCTAATTGGGTATCATCTTGGCGATCAACCAAGTTTAAGATGTCAGCTTGAATGGCATGTAATAAAGTATCTGATTCAATATCAACGAAACCGGCATCCACTTCGTTAACTTGCATCTCCGATAACAAATACATGTTATCGCGACCAAGCTTACCCATAGAGGCTAATAAGCTATTACCGACCATGCCATTTTGCATCTCATCATCATAGTGGCTTTCATCGTTGTCTTTTAGTACTTCAATCGTGGCATCAATATCTTGTTGCTCTTCGATATTATGAAGTTTGACCCGCTTACTGGCAGCGAGTCGCGCAAGGTGTTTACGATCGCGAATATCTCCCCAATAATAACGACAAGGGTTAGTAAACATTAAATGCACATCAATATGCTCACCAATAGCAGCAAGTGCATCTAGATAACGTGGGGGTAATGATGAGATACCAAACACAAATAAACGCTGCGGTAAGCCTGCTGCTATTAATGCTTCTTTACCTTGTGATGCGTTGTAGTTTTGTAGCGTTTCAATAAAGTGTTCGTACAAGTTGGCACGATGATAAGGCGATTGTCCAAGTGCCAAGGTTTGATCATACAGTGCTTGCCATAAAATAGGCTGCCAAGGATGCTCATCTTCTAATTCAGCGACAACTTCCCCCGCTTCCCATTGTTGGATCCACTCAGGGCGATACACTAAATATTGGTCAAAAATATCGGCAATTTTTTCAGCTAACTGATAGCACTTTAAATTGTCGTCATCACCGTCTAAATACCGCTGTAGCGCTTCAAATTCAGGTTGCTCAAACTGTGCTGGTAGCACTTGCATTAACTTCCACGTCATAGCTTCTTTGTTAAATGCACTGCGCTCTGGTACATCAGCGAGGACCTGGGTAAACATCTTCCAAATAAAGGTCGCTGGCAGTGGAAAATCGATATTAGCAGCCACACCCAATGACTTTGCTAATTCCATTTTTAACCATTGCGACATTCCTGGACTTTGTACCAGAATCTGTTCTTTTTCAAATGGATTAGCTAATGGCTTTAGCTTAATAAGCTCCACCAGCAAAGATTTAAGCAAGTCGAGTTGATTTGAATGGTAGACGGTAAACACTAAGGTATCTCACAGCAGGTGATGAATAACTAAATTGTCTACCATGAATTGAACACTGTAAATACATACAGGCAGAAATATTAACAATATTGTCTTAGCCCTAAAACAAAAAAAGCCCGATATTTCGATCGAGCAACACACAAAACATCAGTGATAGTACAGGCAAATAATCTTAACTCATCTGCCTGTATTACCATCGCTATCAGACATTTTGTGGACAGTGTTCACTGTTATTTTTAAGAAGTCCGAATGGACGATAAAATGCTAAATAACGAATTGCTACATAGCCAATGATAATCGTTGCGATATAAAGCTCAATGGTTGCTAGACCGTGAACTTGTGCCACATAGTGAGCATCAAAGCCGTAATTTTTCATCCACGCTGCAGTTTTAAATAGTGCTGTTGCACCAATTGCCATTGGGAACGTAAAAGCTGCGTAACCTGGGCTGAACTCTAAGCGTAATAAACGGAAGAAAGCTAAGTAAATTACCGCTGTCATCAATACTGCAATACCAGCTAGTAATGCAACCACTACTGGTGATGGGTTTGCCGTTACTGTTAAATAACCTGCGAGTGATAGGCTAGCAGGCGCTGCCATAATCGCAATGGTTGGTTTTGCAGCATCTGGCACTTCATCACGGAACATAAAGCGGTAAATCATCATTGGAAGCATGACTGCGTATGACAACATACCAAAGATTAACAATACGTTTGCTAATGGGTGTAGCTCTGCAATACCTGGGAACGACACATCAGCAACAATAATACCGATTGGCGGTACAAACCAACTTGGCACCATGTGGTGAAGGTGGAAGTCACATGCACGGTGGTAAATAAATAGTGTTAAGAAAATAACGTGTAAAATTACCGCGAATAACCAAAGGTAAGCACCTGCTTGCGCTGATACATATAAACCAATCGCTTTTGATACCACCATTAATGCCATCGCAAATGTTGGTACAACACTACCCACTACATGGTGAGATAAATCACCCCATAATAATTTTGGATGGAATATAAATTTTGCAACTAAAACGAGTAGCATCAATGCCGCAATGACTGCACCTGTCATTTGTGCATAACCATGAAGTGTGGCACCATTTTCCCAGCACCATAAAACACTACCAATACCGAGTGCTAAACCTGCCATAGGCGTTGGCGCCCCTGCTACTTTTCTTTTCGTCGTCTTAATCATGTTCTCTCTCCGCCTTTATCTGATAGCTCTTAGCGAATTGTCTGTTTCTTTTGATGTAACTAAGTATATCCAGCTTGATTGTTTTAGAATATCTGAATATATTTAACCACATGTTAAGTTAAACTTAACCAATATTTTAAAGGCGAAATTTTACCGTCATTAATGATAAATAACGACCTTGCACAATGAGTTTTCAACAAAGGATAGTTATGAATATAGCGCTAAAACAATTGAAAGTTTTCGTAACCGTTGCCCAAGAACGTACCATTACCGCAGCCGCAGAAAAGTTATTTCTATCCAAGCCAGCAGTGAGCATGGCATTGTCTGAGCTAGAAAAGCAGCTTGATCATAAACTGTTTGATCGCAACAACAACCGCTTACTGATCAACGAACAAGGTAAGAAACTACTGCCTTTGGCTGACGAACTGTTAGCGCGTTCTAACACTATCGAAAAACTGTTTGATCAAGACGATGTTATTGCTGGTGAGCTAAAAATAGGTTCAAGTGATACTGTAGGCAATCAGCTAACACCTTTTTTAATTCGAGATTTCCGCTCAGCGACCCAACATCGTCACCAAAAACTGTTTATTTCTAACACTGCGCAAGTATGTCAGAAACTCACTGAATTTGAATTAGATGTGGGCTTTGTTGAAGGTAAAGTACAGCACCCAGATCTTATTGTGCAGCCGTGGCTCGAAGATAATATGGTGGTGGCTTGTCATCCTAATCATCCACTGACAAAAATTGAAGCATTACGCTTATCTGATCTGGAAGATTCTGAATGGGTTCTGCGCGAAACAGGCTCTGGCACACGTGAGTTTTTCTTAAATCGCTTAGCGCCACGTTTAGAGCATTGGACGCCAGCTTTTGAGCTAAATACTACAGAAGCGATCATCAATAGTGTTTCCGCAGGACTTGGGATCACCTGTATTTCACAACGTGCGGCATTACATGCAGTTGAAGAAAAGCGCATTGTATTACTGCCAATGCCATTAGATATGCGCCGCCAATATTGGCTGATTTTCCATAAAGAGAAGTACCAAAGTCCATTGCTAGAATCTTTTATTCAATTTAGCCAACAATGGACATTTGATTAACCGTCATACTCGTCTTAAAGATATCAGTTAAACACGATTATCACCCACACTGTAAGCAATGATTTGGCTGATCTCAGTTAATGATCGGCCAGATTCTTGTTGCCAATCATTAAACGCATGTTGCGCATTTCGCCATGATTTTAATGTGTCTCGTCCACCATCCACAATATCCGTATGACGCAAATAACTTTCCACATCTTTGGTAAACAAGAAACTGTCTTTACCCATCGCACGTAAACTATAAGCACCAGTTTTGCCGCCTAGACGTTTGCCATGTTTTTTTAAGTACAACCATAAGCCAACGATATCTTGCTCTGGCCACTCGGCAACCATATTGGCAAATGAGCCATGCTCGACTGCTGCACGGTGGATCATATTGGCGTTTTCAGGGATCGTCATTACCTTCTTTAAATCACGAATAATTTCGGGATTTTGCGCTTTACGTTCCCACATTTCCTCAGGCATTAAACCCATTTTTTCAATATTAAAACCAAAAAATACCTCTTCAAAGCCAGCCCATTTATTGCGTACAACCTGCCAGCGAATCCCGCACTGAAAGATTTTTTGAGTTAAACACGCAAGCCACCGATCATCTGTGATCGCTTTTAATTCATTGCAACTAAGTGGCAGTGATAATCGCTGTTCTAATGCGATATCGCCCCCTTTTCTTTCTGCTGCTCTGATGTAAATTTGGTCAAATTTTTCTTTGGTCATCACATTAACACGCTTAGCACTGGACGAAGCTAGTATGCTACTGTATAAACAGCCAGTAAATCAATTTCGGAGAGGATGACCATGGCTGTTATCGTCAAATATGTAGTTGAGCGCAACGGAGAAGAAAAGATGACTTTCACCTCTAAATCCGAAGCCGACGCATACGACAAAATGCTAGATATGGCTGACGAGATGTTTACTTTACTTAGCGAAAGTGAGCTTTTCGAAGATGAAGCCAAGCAAGAAGAACTATCTATGTTCTTAGCGCAAAAGCGTGAAGAAGTATTAATTGCGTTAGGCGCGAAAAAAGCAAAACCAGTAGCAAAAAAGAAGGTCGCAAAACCTGAAGTTGTTGCTGATACCCCAGAGCAAGAAGACGCAGCATAATTTTTAAAATTATCCCGTTCGCTGTTGAAAGCCTCCTCACTGGAGGTTTTTTTATAACTCAGCAATAAAAACTCAATTCTACAGCAAATATCAGCCAGTAATTTGTCCCATCTTAAAGGGCTATTCCCTTCTTTTAAGCCAACAGATTCGTAAAAAAAACATCATTTTGCTCTGATTTTTCTTTCGGCTCTTCTATATCTTACCAAGTGTCTTTATTATGGTTTTATTAATCGGGAGTTATCTGCTCGTTGCAAATGATTTCTCGGGCTTATCTTGATGTTCCACCTTACTGTAAGGTGTATTTAACATCACATTTTTTGTAATGGAGAACAGGTAACCATGTCTAGCTTTTCACTTGCCCTAGGTACAGCCACTAAAAACCGTGATGGAAAAATCATTGAAGCGTTTTTCCCAACCCCAACGCTTCATCCATCAGAACAATTAGTAAAAGATATTGCGACGATTGTTGGCTACCGTGGCGGCAACCAAGCGATTGAAGTAACACCAGAACAATGTGCAGCTATCGCTTCTGCATTTGAAGATGCTGACGATGAAGTAAGTGCACAGTTTGCAGCAAAAGCAACACTGTCTTCTCAGCCGCTTGTTATGGTGATGCTAAAAACAGATCTCGCTCCATCATCTGTTGCTGAAGGTTTCTTAAAGCTGCAACTTATCTCGCACCGTTTAGTGAAACCTCATGGCGTTGTGCTTGACGGTATCTTCGGCTTACTGCACAACATCGCATGGACAAACAAAGGTCCAATTGATCTTCCTGAGCTTGCTGATCGTCAAATGGAAGCCCGTTTAAACGGTGAAACGATCACTGTCGATTGTGTTGATAAATTCCCTAAAATGGTGGACTACGTGGTACCAACAGGTGTTCGTATTGCTGATACATCTCGTGTACGTCTTGGCGCACACGTGGGTGAAGGTACGACAGTTATGCACGAAGGTTTCATCAACTTTAACGCAGGTACTACTGGCGTAAGTATGGTCGAAGGCCGTATCTCTGCAGGTGTTGTTGTGGGTGATGGCTCTGATATCGGTGGTGGTGCATCTATCATGGGTACCCTTTCTGGTGGTGGTAAAGTAGTGGTTTCTATCGGTGAAAACAGCCTACTAGGTGCCAACGCGGGTCTTGGTTTCCCTATGGGGGATCGTTGTACTATCGAATCTGGTCTATATGTAACTGCTGGCTCTAAAGTACAAATGCTTGATGCTAACGGTAAGCCTGTAGAAGTGGTTAAAGCGCGCGATCTTGCTGGTAAGCCTGATCTACTGTTCCGTCGTAACTCTATGACAGGTCAAATCGAATGTCTAACCAACAAAACTGCGATTGAGCTAAACAGCGAATTACACAGCAATAACTAATTTTATTGTCGATAGATAATCGATAAAAAAAAGCGGCTCACTATTTTAGTGAGCCGCTTTTTTTTAAAAGATTAATACTTATTTTTCTGGTTTAGTGTTATCTACTTTCTTTTTAATAATATAAATAAACGGATTATTAAAAGAAAACTTACTACCTTGAGTCGTTAGTCGACGATCTTTCATCGCCCCTAGTACTTCTTTCTGCGCTTTAATTAAAGCAAAAAATCGCAACATGATAAAACCTATAAGTACCGGTAAAAAGATTGAACCAGCCTCATTAGATTTCAAAATAAAACTAATAGCTAACCAGCCAGCAATCATTGCTAATAACAAATAAAAAGGGGCGGTCTTCAGTTCTATACGTATTTCAGAGTCCGTTTCACTGCGTTGAAAAAAGAATTTCACTATATTATCCATCTATTAAATCCTTAAACTTAGAATCTCATAGACCGATTAATGCTATCAAGTAAATTTATTTATTCTATTTCTAATAAGCGCTCATTTAATTTAGATAAGCATAAAAAACAACCACTTCTACTCTTTTTATTCATTAAAACAACATTAATATTTGCAACTTAAAGTATTTTTTTTAGGAATGTTAAATGCAAATGCTTGATGCTACTTTTCTTGCCATTAGGTAACACCTGTCTCCATATAACGTTTATTAAAATGTTATACGCCTACAAGGACACCTAACCCACGCATGTTAAATATGGAAATATAAGTAGGTTTTTATGGCTAGTAACGACAAAATAAATAAAGGGAGGATCGGCGTATTTGCCTTAGCAATGTTAAACATTGTTGCCGTGGTGAGTTTACGTGGTCTTCCTGCTGAAGCGGAATATGGTTTAAGTTCAATCTTTTATTATATTTTTGCTGCGGTTGTTTTTCTTATTCCTGTATCACTGGTTGCCGCAGAGCTCGCAACAGGTTGGTCGGAAAAAGGTGGTATCTTCCGCTGGGTAGGTGAAGCATTTGGTCCAAAACTGGCGCTTGTTGCTATTTTTATGTTGTGGATTGAGGTGACCGTTTGGTTCCCAACAGCACTAACATTCGGTTCTGTTTCCCTTGCCTTTATGGGACCTAACCATACCTTTGACCAAGCCCTATCAGAAAATAAATTCTTCGTACTTGCCATTGTTCTCGCTATTTATTGGATAGCCACTTTCATTGCTCTACGTGGTACTGAAGCTTTCTCTAAAGTCGCTAAGTGGGGCGGTTTAATTGGTACTGTTATTCCTGGTATCGTATTAATTGTATTAGGCTTTTCTTATTTCTTCGCCGGTAATACGCCACAAATTCAATTAGGCTGGGATAAACTCATTCCTGACTTCTCTAACTTTAATAATGTTGTTCTTGCTGCCAGCATCTTCTTGTTCTACGCCGGTATGGAAATGAACGCTATTCACGTTAAAGAAGTTGATGATGCGCCACGTAACTACCCTATCGCGATCGGTATTGCTGCACTTGGTACGGTATGTGTATTCGTACTCGGTACATTAGCTATTGCGTTTGTTATTCCTCAAAAAGACATTAGCTTAACTCAAAGCTTACTTGTTACTTACGATGACATGTTCGCTTGGGCTGGTATTAGCTGGGCTGCGCCTGTCATGGCTGGTTGTTTAGCTCTAGGTGTACTAGCGGGGGTTGTTGGTTGGGTTGCTGGTCCTTCTTCAGCGCTACTTGTGGTGGCAAAAGGCGGTTACTTACCTCGTTTTTGGCAATACACAAACAAACACGGCATGGCATCACATATCATGTTGATGCAAGGTCTACTTGTTACTGCTCTATCAGTCGTATTTGTGGTACTTCCTTCTGTACAAGCGGCTTATCAGATCTTAAGTCAGCTTACAGTGATCTTATATCTTGTGATGTACCTATTAATGTTTGCTGCTGCCATTCACTTACGTTATAGCCAACCAAACCGCCCACGTGCATTCAAAATCCCAGGGGGTAATGGTGGTATGTGGTTTGTTGGTGGCGTAGGTTTTGTTGGCTCTTTAACTGCCTTCATCTTCTCATTCATTCCACCCGGTCAGATCTCTGTCGGTAGCCCTCAAGAATACGTAGGTATCTTAGTTGTGCTAACCATCATCTTTGTATCTGTTCCGCTATTTATCTACAAAGCCCGTAAACCTCACTGGAAAGATCCAGCAATTACAGACTTTGCGCCATTCACTTGGGAAATTGAAAACGTTCATCCAGGTGTAATTAACCCATCAGACAAAGTTACTCACACATTGAATCAGTAAGGAAATGAATATGTCGTGTTGTAAAAAAGATGTCGCTGCCGTTATGCAACAAGCGTTTGATTTGCATAAAGACAACAAAGATGGCGCTAATGCTTCTTACATCCCGTTCCTAGCATCGGTTCCATCAGATTTATGTGGATTGGCTTTCGTCTCTGTTACTGGCGACGTCATTAAAATCCAAGATGTTGACTACAAATATGCCATTGAATCTATCTCAAAGATCATGACATTAGGGTTAGCACTAGAACAATCAGGTGCAGATGCAATTCACAGTAAAATCGGTGCTGAACCAACAGGTTTGCCGTTTAATTCAGTGATGGCGCTTGAACTCCATAACGGTAAGCCACTAACACCGCTTGTCAATGCAGGTGCAATGGCAACGGTAAGCCTAATTGAAGCTGATGATAAAGAACAACGCTGGCAGAAAATTCTGGCGTTTCAATCAGCGCTAGCTGGCGAAAACATTGAGCTTTCAGAGGATGTTAATCAGTCAGAGCAAACAACCAACGCCCATAATCGCGCAATTGCTTTGTTACTAGAATCATCAAACCGTATCTACTCTGATCCACTTGAAGCGTGTGATGTTTACACTCGTCAGTGTTCGACGCTATTCAATACTGTTGAATTGGCAATAGTAGGGGCTACGTATGCTAATGGCGGTAAAAACCCAATATCAGGACAACAGCTTGTTAGCCCTGAAAATGCCTCTCATATCTTAGCAGAAATGATGATGGAAGGGCTTTACGACACATCGGGAGACTGGGCTTATGATGTTGGTTTACCAGGAAAAAGCGGTGTTGGTGGTGGTTTAGTTACCATTATCCCAAACGTAGGTGCACTGGCTGCATTCTCACCTCGTATCGACCAATTTGGTAATAGCGTACGCGGACAATTAATGATCAAACATGTCGTTCAAACTATGGGTTGGAACTTGTTTAACAGTAAGCAACACTAAGGTAGGAAGAAAATTATGGCTCTTCATGAAGTAACACGTAAAACAGGTAATGATCCAATCTATGGCTCAGATACTATTCATAACGTTGCGGCAACTACCAAGCTACCACAGCAAGAACAAGCACCTAACGTGATCTATCAAATGATCCGTGATGAACTTTACCTTGATGGTAATGCACGTCAAAACCTTGCAACCTTCTGCCAAACATGGGAAGAAGATGAAGTGCATAAATTAATGGATCTATCCATTGATAAGAACATGATTGATAAAGATGAATACCCTCAGTCTGCTGAAATAGAAGGACGCTGTGTTCATATTTTAGCGGATTTATGGAATTCACCAGAATCAGTAACTACCGTTGGTACCTCAACTACAGGCTCAAGTGAAGCCTGTATGCTAGGTGGTTTGGCTGCCCTATGGCGCTGGCGTGAAAAACGTCGTGCACTAGGTCAACCAACCGATAAACCAAACATGGTCTGTGGCCCTGTCCAAGTTTGTTGGGAAAAATTTGCCCGCTACTGGGACATTGAAATGCGCGAAACAAAGATGGCTGATGGTCATTACTGTATGACCCCAGAAGACATGTTAGAACTTGTCGATGCAAACACTATCATGGTGGTACCGACTTTCGGTCAAACTTTCACCGGTTTATACGAAACAGTAAAACCGTTATCTGATGCACTAGATACTTACGAGCATGACACTGGTAACTCGATTGATATCCACGTTGACGGCGCAAGCGGCGCAATGCTAGCTCCATTTTGTGCCACAGAAATTGAACCTTGGGATTTCCGCTTAGAGCGGGTTAAATCAATCAGTACTTCTGGCCACAAGTTTGGTTTATCGCCATTAGGCGTTGGCTGGGTTGTATGGCGTAGCAAAGAAGATTTACCTGAAGGCTTAGTATTCCATGTTAACTACTTAGGTGGTGACATGCCGACTTTCGCCTTGAATTTCTCTCGTCCAGCAGGACAAATCATTGCACAATACTACAACTTTCTACGTTTAGGTTATGAAGGTTACAAACGTATTCATGATGCAAGTTACAATGTGTGCGAATACCTCGTTAAAGAGTTAAACAAATTTGATCTGTTTGAGTTCTTGTTTGACGGTAACCGTGAAAAAGGTATTCCAGCCATTTCATGGCGCTTAAAAAATAATGCTAACGTTTCATTTAGCTTATATGACTTAGCGGATCGCCTACGTACTCGAGGCTGGTTAGTACCTGCTTATAGCTTGCCTGCAAACGCGCAAGATATTGTGGTACAACGTATCTTAGTTAAACAAGGCTTTACAGTAGACCTTGCTAGCTTATTAATTGCTGACTTTAAACGTTCAATTGATTTTCTAAATACTCATGCACAAGCTAAATGCGCAGCTGAAGATGTAAAAACATTTGATCATAGTGGTCGCTAATTATATTTACATCTATTTTAAATAAAGGCTGGTTTTTCCAGCCTTTATTTAACTAATATTAATAAACCAAAATCGCCTACTATTATTAATCGCCAAATTCTCTTTAATATTATCAAAGTAACCTTTCAATCGCCCCTTCAGCTTATCTGCAGATAAAAACAAATAAAAAGAGTCTTAATAAATAATTTAAACCCTCCCATAAAATAACCTAAAAACAGTCACTAAAAACAGTCACTAAAAACAGTCACTAAAAACAGTCACTAAAAACAGTCACTAAAAACAGTCACTAAAAACAGTCACTAAAAACAGTCACTAAAAACAGTCACTAAAAAATTAATAATAGACCACTAGAAAAATATTACCAAACATAATTCCAATAATACTTCTCATATCATAAAGTTAACTTTAATTATTGATATATAATCCACAAATATAAACAATAATAATTATCCACCTTAATTTACGTACTACTCTATTGATGTTTTTTCTCACATATAATTACAACATGAATTAATTTTTCATATTGTAATATTAGTTTAATGCACTAAATATAAGTTGGTTAACAATGACAAATTCAATTAAAACGAAAAAAGGGGGGATCAGCATTTTCGCTCTCGCAATGTTAAACATTGTTGCAGTAGTGAGTTTGCGCGGTCTTCCAGCAGAAGCTGAATACGGATTAAGCTCCATTTTTTATTATATTTTTGCCGCCGTAGTATTTCTGGTTCCTGTATCATTAGTTGCCGCTGAGCTTGCGACAGGTTGGTCTGAAAAAGGCGGTGTATTCCGCTGGGTCGGCGAAGCTTTTGGAGCTCGAATAGCATTAGTTGCGATCTTCATGCTATGGATTGAAGTGACTGTTTGGTTTCCAACCGCATTAACTTTTGGCTCTGTTTCACTTGCATTTATGGGTCCAGATAAATCATGGGATCAAGCATTATCTCAAAATAAATTCTTCGTACTAGGAATAGTATTAGCCATTTATTGGCTCGCAACTTTCATCGCTTTACGCGGCACTGCAGCCTTTTCTAAAGTGGCTAAATGGGGCGGATTAATTGGTACTGTTATTCCTGGTATCGTATTAATTATTTTAGGTTTCTCTTACCTATTCTTCTCAGGTAAGCCACCACAAATTCAACTTTCTTGGCACGATATTATTCCTGACTTTTCTAACTTTAATAACGTAGTTTTAGCGGCAAGTATCTTCTTATTCTATGCCGGTATGGAAATGAACGCGATTCACGTTAAAGAAGTTGATAATGCGCCGCGTAACTACCCAATTGCGATTGCGATTGCTGCGATTGGTACTGTCTGTGTATTCGTACTTGGCACGCTGGCAATTGCATTTGTTATTCCACAACAAGACATCAGCTTAACTCAAAGTTTATTAGTCGCTTACAATGATATGTTTGCTTGGGCTGGCATCAGCTGGGCTGCGCCAATTATGGCAGCTTGTTTAGCGCTAGGTGTACTTGCTGGAGTTGTTGGCTGGGTTGCAGGTCCTTCATCGGCATTACTTGTGGTTGCTAAAGGTGGTTATTTACCGCGCTTTTGGCAATACACCAACAAAAATGGTATGGCAACCCATATCATGATGGCACAAGCGTTCTTAGTGACCATGATTTCTACTGTGTTTGTAGTATTACCTTCAGTTCAAGCTGCTTATCAAATTCTAAGTCAATTAACGGTCGTTCTTTACCTCATCATGTACTTATTAATGTTTGCTGCAGCGATTCATTTACGCTACAGCCAACCTAATCGCCCTCGTCCATACAAAATCCCTGGTGGTGATATGGGAATGTGGATCATCGCTGGTGTTGGCTTTTCTGGTTCACTATTAGCATTCATCTTCTCTTTCATTCCACCAAGTCAAATTTCAGTCGGTAGCCCTGAAGAATACATTGGCTTCTTAGTGGTACTAACGGTGATATTTGTAGCTGTTCCATTATTCATCTACAAAGCCCGTAAACCGCACTGGAAAGATCCAACAGTCTCAGACTTTGCACCCTTTACTTGGGAAATAGAAGATACTCATCCAGGTGTGATCAATCCATCAGACAAAGTAACTCATACATTAAATCAATAAGAGTTAAGGATGCGTCAAATGCCACCACTAAATGAAAAGCTTGCTGTCATTATGCAGCAAGCACTGAATGAAGCAAAAACGAATAACGACGGCGAAAACGCCTCATATATTCCGTTTCTTGCATCAGTACCGTCAGAACTTACAGGCTTAGCCTTTGTGTCTGTTACTGGCGAGATTATTCAATTACAAGACTGTGATTATAAATTTGCCATTGAATCTATCTCAAAAATTATGACGCTTGGATTAGTTCTTGAACAATCAGGCGCCGATGCGCTGCACAGTAAAGTCGGTGCAGAACCAACAGGGATGCCATTTAATTCCGTTTTGGCACTTGAACTCCATAACGGTAAACCCCTAACCCCTCTCGTTAATGCCGGTGCAATGGCAACAGTGAGCTTAGTTAAAGCGACAGATAAAGAGCAACGCTGGCAGCAGATTTTGAACTTTCAATCCCTGCTAGCAAACAGCGAAATTTCGCTCTCTGACGAAGTCAATCAGTCTGAACAAACGACCAATACTCATAACCGTGCTATCGCATTGTTATTAGAATCATCTGGGCGTATGTATTCAGAGCCACTTGAAGCGTGTGATGTTTATACACGCCAATGTTCTACCCTATTTAATACGGTAGAACTTGCCACCGTAGGCGCAACACTGGCCAATGGTGGTAAAAACCCATGCTCAGGTCAACAGGTGATTGACCCTCAAAACATTCCCCACATTCTCGCAGAGATGGTAATGGAAGGGCTTTACGATACTTCTGGTGATTGGGCATATGATGTCGGTTTACCAGCAAAGAGTGGCGTTGGCGGCGGTTTAGTAACGGTTATTCCAAACGTAGGTGCACTGGCTGCATTCTCGCCACGACTAGACCCATTTGGTAACAGTATCCGTGGTCAACAAATGATTAAGCATGTTACTCAAGCAATGGCTTGGAACTTATTTAGCAGTAAGCAACACTAAGGTAGGGAAAAATTATGGCTCTTCATGAAGTAAACCGTAAAACAGGTAATGATCCAATCTATGGCTCAGATACTATTCATAACGTTGCGGCAACGACCAAACTACCACAGCAAGAACAAGCACCTAAAGTGATCTATCAAATGATCCGTGATGAACTTTACCTAGATGGTAATGCACGTCAAAATCTTGCGACCTTCTGCCAAACATGGGAAGAAGATGAAGTGCATAAATTAATGGATCTATCCATTGATAAGAACATGATTGATAAAGATGAATACCCTCAATCTGCTGAAATTGAAGGTCGTTGTGTTCATATGTTAGCGGATTTATGGAATGCACCTGATTCTGTTACAACAGTCGGAACTTCAACCACAGGTTCAAGTGAAGCCTGTATGCTAGGTGGTTTGGCTGCCCTATGGCGCTGGCGTGAAAAACGTCGTGCTCTTGGTCAACCAACCGATAAACCAAACATGGTCTGTGGCCCTGTCCAAGTTTGTTGGGAAAAATTTGCCCGCTACTGGGACGTTGAAATGCGCGAAACTAAAATGGACGACGGTCATTATTTTATGACCCCAGAAGACATGTTAGAACTCGTTGATGATAACACTATTATGGTGGTACCGACTTTCGGTCAAACTTTCACCGGTTTATACGAAACAGTAAAACCGTTATCTGATGCACTAGATACTTACGAGCATGACACTGGTAACTCGATTGATATCCACGTTGACGGCGCAAGCGGCGCAATGCTAGCCCCATTTTGTGCCACAGAAATTGAACCTTGGGATTTCCGCTTAGAGCGGGTTAAATCAATCAGTACTTCTGGCCACAAGTTTGGTTTATCGCCATTAGGCGTTGGCTGGGTTGTATGGCGTAGCAAAGAAGATTTACCTGAAGGCTTAGTATTCCATGTTAACTACTTAGGTGGTGACATGCCGACTTTCGCCTTGAATTTCTCTCGTCCAGCAGGACAAATCATTGCACAATACTACAACTTTCTACGTTTAGGTTATGAAGGTTACAAACGTATTCATGATGCAAGTTACGATGTGTGCGAATACCTCGTTAAAGAGTTAAACAAATTTGATCTGTTTGAGTTCTTGTTTGACGGCAACCGTGAAAAAGGTATTCCAGCCATTTCATGGCGCTTAAAAAATAATGCTAACGTTTCATTTAGCTTATATGACTTAGCGGATCGCCTACGTACTCGAGGCTGGTTAGTACCTGCTTATAGCTTGCCTGCAAACGCGCAAGATATTGTGGTACAACGTATCTTAGTTAAACAAGGCTTTACAGTAGACCTTGCTAGCTTATTAATTGCTGACTTCCAACGCTCGCTTGATTTTTTAAACTCTCATCCGACAGCGCAGTGTACAGCTGATGATACACAAAACTTTGATCATAGCGGTCGCTGATACCAATGAAAGCAAAGGTTAGTTTAATACTGACCTTTGCTATTATTGAAAACACTAACTTCACTATTTGCTCTCCCATTTAATATCTAACATGCTAATATTTTTCAATTAATAATAAAATCAATCACCACACTATAGGCGCTTAAATGTTTATTCACACGATTGAAATTATTTGTATTATTGCCTTCGCATTAAGTGCCGTGATCAGTGAATCTAATAAAGGTAAAGATATCGTCAGCATCATGGTGATTGGATGGGTAACAGCACTCGGAGGCGGAACCGTAAGAGATATTATACTATCCACAAATCAGGTTTTTTGGATAAGAGATCCATCCTATTTTTGGACAGCATTACTCAGCTCTTTTATAGGTTTTTTCCTTGCTCCACATTTACGACACGTAAAAGTCGAACGTATTATTGTAACTCTGGATGCGATTGGTATTTCCATGTTCTCAGTGTTAGTCACTAAAGATCTGACCGCTCAACATTATGCGCCCTATGTTGCGATCACTATGGGGATGATCACTGCGGTATTTGGTGGCGTACTACGTGACATTCTCACCAACCGTCCAACCATGTTTAACAATACGGAGTTTTATGCCAGTCCCGTTATTATCGGCTGTTACTTATATATTCTCCAAACTGAGCACCACATTAACCCAGATGTCGCAACCTTGAGCAGTATTATCTTTATTATTGCTTTACGCATGTACATTGTAATAAAGAAAAAAAAATTCCCCGATTTTTTATTGCTTAAATAATTCATTTTCTAGTGATGCACTTGCCATAGATCGCTTGCCCAGCAAGGCAAAAAGCAGCCCTATGAGAGACGTAATAAATATAATGGCTGTAAGTGAGTAATAATTATCAAGATTAAGCTGCCATGCGATAAAAATAAAAATCGCTGAGAATAACATTTGTCCGCCACCAGAGAGCGCACTTACTGTTCCTAATTGATTACTGTAAGGTACCAATAATAAGGATTGGGAACAGGGATAAATAAGCGCTTGAGCAACAGCCACACCAATAAAGCCAATTGTTAGCGTTAATAGTGACATTGGTTGTGATAAAAAGATCATAACCACACTCAATTGAATAACAGGAGCAATAAAAACAATATGGTGCGTACCGTAAGACTTCCTCAATATAAAGCATAATGTACTTGCAAGTAAAAACGCCACTGCAGGAATAATAGACCAATAGGCATAATTTTCTGAAGTAATATGTAATTGTGATTCTAAAATAAATGGCGCTAATGAACCGGTAAATATGACAAGTGCCCAATTAACCCAACCGATCATCGCATAAGAAAGAAAGTATCTATCTTTTAGCAAGGAGCCATAATATTGAAATATAGGAATAAATGAAATAGAGACACGAGGTGTAGATAATGTTTCAGGCAAATAGAAAAATAAAATGAGAAAACCTAGAACGGTATAGATAAACAAGCAAATAAAAACCGCAAACCAACCAAAATGGTGATTCACTAACCCTCCCATAATCGGTGAAAATATAGGAGTAAAAGCAGAAATAATAGATAGTCCCGTCATTGCTGATAAAAAGAATTTATTTTTATAGCTATCATGTAGCATTGAACGTGCAATAACTGATTCACACCCTCCACCAACACCTTGAATAAAGCGTCCTATAATCAAAATAGAAAAGTCATGGTGAAAAGTTAAGATAACTCCTAAACCAAGGATAGATATCAACAAACCTATTAATAATACATGACGCCGCCCATAAACATAAGATAACGGCCCATAGAATAATTGTGATGGACCATATCCGATCAAATAACTAACAATCAGTCCTTCCGCAAGATTTTGATTAATTTTAAAATCAAGATGGATCCAAGGTAACAAAGGAAAGACTAAGCCTAAACTAAGCTGACCGATGCTAACTATTAATATAGCGAGAAATAGGATATTCCAGTTCTCTTTAATAACACCTTTGACTTGATCGGCTAAAAGGATTTCTGTTGAATTATTCATTCCAACAAGCCCACTCAGTGATGATAATAATTAACCGCGTTATTTTAGTCCTCATTTTAAAGTGATTTATATTTACTTAATCAATTTAAGTTTCTTATTTTAGTCCTTTATTAAAAAATAAAACCAGCTATTTCCATCCATATGCTAAATCAACAACACCCGATCCATTCAATATTTTACTATTAGCTTACATTTAAATCACAACGCTCTGTCATTAAACAGGAACGAATCAGGAGAATAGACTTCATAAAATTAAGGAGAGATATAATGAAAAAACATATGATTGTGGGTCTAAGTGCACTGGTTGCTATTTCAAGCTTATCGTTAACAGGGTGTAATGAAAAATCTCACGCTAGCGAACCAACAGAAGCAAAAGTTTTATCAGTAAAAGCCGTCACTAAAACAGTAACAACACCACACCAAGTCTGTGAGCAAGTTGCTGTGACTCATAAAGTCGCTCCTAAAGACGAAAATAAAGTGTTAGGTACGCTTGCCGGTGCTGTTGCCGGTGGTGTACTAGGACACCAAGTTGGTGGTGGTAACGGTAAGAAAGTCGCAACAGTAGCTGGTGCAGTAGCCGGTGGCGTTGCTGGTAATATGGCTCAAGGTAAATACCAAGAAGGCCATACAACAACAACAATGGAAAAACGTTGTCACACAGAAAATAGCAAAACAGAACAAACCATTGGCTATGATGTAACCTACCAACTAGGCGATGACAAAGACACAATTCGTATGGATAAAAAACCAACTGGCGATACGCTAGCGGTTAAAAACGGTAAAGTTGTTATCTAATCTATAGTCACAATAAGAATATTCTAAGCCCTGCTAGCTATAGCAGGGCTTTTTTATTCAATAATACTGGGTTCCACTCCTAATACCTGCGCATCCCAGCGTTACCAGCAGTTAAGCTTCTCAATTTTAAATCTTAACCAAACGAACTCTCCCACTATCATATTCATTTCTTACAAACGAAAAAAGCCCCGCGATGACTAGCGAGGCTTCTTAATAAGTGGCTGAACGATGGGGACGCCTAGTTCAGGCTTGCGCTCAAGTGGGACTCGAACCTGCGCCCCCGGCGTGACAGGTCGCTAAGCTCTCCAATAAAGAGGCTAACCAACTGAACTACCAACTCACTCAAATACATTTAACTCATTTGTTCCAAATGTAAAAAAGCCCCAGTCTTTCGACTAGGGCTTAATATAAGTGGCGGAGCGGACGGGACTCGAACCCGCGACCCCCGGCGTGACAGGCCGGTATTCTAACCAACTGAACTACCGCTCCACACGGAGATAAAACTTTCGTTTTATCCGATATCCGTAGTTCAAAAC
>NZ_PYNY01000016.1:0-96060 GCF_003026135.1 Photobacterium sp. GB-36
GTTCATTAATAGAGCTTAATAGTAAGTTAATTGTTTCATTACTATTATTAATAACAGTCATATTACTTCTAATGATAGATTTTAGCTCATTAGCATTATCTTTTTGGTTATCATTTTTTTGGCGAAGAATATCAAGCATGAGTTCCATGGAAGAGTAAAGAGAACTAAAAGGGTTTCTCATCTCATGGGCAATACCGGCACTAAAGCTACGAGCAAAAAGTAATTGATCTTCGTAATGAATGTGATTTCTATAATGTGAAGCAATACCTGTCACATATGAAAAACTAATAACTGCAATATAGCCCCAATGAAAATTATCACTGTTTATCGGATGGAAGCCATAAGAAAATAATGCGCCTAATGATATACCAATAATGGAGATTACGCTGATAATATAAGCATCGTAAATCAATAATATTGATAAAAATAGTGCAGCCATGAAAGACATGACCCAAGGGATAGACCAATCATTCATAATCAGCATAAAGCTGAAAAAGAAAGGCAGTCCTATGGTGATTGTAGCAATGAAATGAATCGCCTTATAACGTAAAAACCAATAAGGAAGATGATCTTTTAAAATGAATGGGATAAACAAACTGCCACAAAATAACCTGAGTAAAAAGTTCTCATAAGGTTGAGGAAAAAGATAATGCCAAACAAAGAAGTATAGTGGAAAACCAATGCTACCAAGATAGCCTATAATGATTAAATTAGGCTCAAAGTAACGGTAAACATTATTAATTCTATTTTTTATACTCATTGTCTATGAACTTCTAGTTATTAGCTTGAATACTATAAACCAAAATAACTAAATAAAAAAAACAAATTGAGTTTATGCTATAGAGCTCACCTTACTAATATTTCATTTCTCTCGTTACATATCATTTCTTAACGTTTAATAATTGCTCGTAATATGTCTCGGTTATTCGACTAGTATGTATCACTTTTTAATTTATACACTCACTGTTAATATTTTGTTACATTCGATATTGTGTTGATAATCTAGCGATTTTCTTTGTTTTGATGGTTTTTTAAACTGTGATTTTGGTTTTATTTTGATTTAATGTAAAAAATATGTCACATTTATACTTAATTGATCGTTCAATAAAAATAAATGGGAGCATTATGCCAAAGGTTGGAATGCCTGATATTCGTAAACCACAGCTTGTAAATGCCACGATGGCAGTGATTGAACGAGTTGGCTTACATGCAGCAAGTATCTCTTTGATCAGTAAAGAGGCTGGGGTGTCAACGGGTATTATCAATCACTATTTTGGTGGTAAGCATGGTTTATTAGAAGAGACCATGCGTGAAATTTTACGTCGTTTGTCAATGAGTGTTACAACATCATTAAGCCAAATCCCCCGCAATGATCATCAAGCTCGAATTAATGCCATTATCATGAGCAATTTTGATGGTTATCAAGCTGAAAATAAAGTAGCGAAAACATGGTTAGCATTTTGGTCTTACGCTATGCATGACGCACAGTTGGGTCGCCTACAGCAAGTTAATGAAAAACGTTTGCTATCGCATATAAAGATTGAACTTAAAGGGTTATTACCATCTTCTCAAGCTGAATTAGTTGCCCATGGTATCGCTTCATTAATTGATGGTATTTGGTTGCGCGGGACATTAAACCCTAGAGGTATTGATGCGAGTAATGCACGCATGATCATTAATGATTATTTAGAAAAGCAATTGTCTTTTTATTCAAAATTATAAATTCTAAGAGTTTCAAATGGATATGAAATCACTATATATCGATGGTAACTATGTTGCTGCATCTTCTGATATTCAATTTACAACGTTTAATCCAGCTAATGGTCAACCGATAGCAACCATTGGACAAGCTTCTCAAGCGGATCTTGAGTTAGCCATTAGTGCTGCTAAAAAAGGCTTTGCTACATGGTCGGCTATGACGCCAACTGAACGTAGCCGTATTTTATTACGTGCTGTTGCGTTACTGCGAGAACGCAATGATGAATTAGCGGTATTGGAAGTCACAGATACTGGTAAACCGTTACAAGAAGCGATAGCGGTTGATATAGAAACGGGTGCGGATGTTATTGAGTACTTTGCCGGGTTAGCACCTGGGCTTCAAGGTGAGCAGCAACCTTTAAGTGAAAATCAGTTCTTTTATACGCGTCGAGAACCATTGGGCATTTGTGCAGGTATTGGTGCGTGGAATTATCCGATCCAAATTGCGATGTGGAAATCAGCGCCAGCGCTTGCAGCCGGTAATGCCATGATTTTCAAGCCATCAGAAGAAACACCGCTTTCGGTTCTAAAACTTGCTGAGATTTTTACTGAAGCAGGTCTACCTGATGGCGTATTTAACGTTGTACAAGGTGATTACCGAGTAGGGCAGATGCTAACGGCACACCCTGAGATCGCTAAAGTGTCATTTACAGGTGAAACCGGCACAGGTAAAGCGGTAATGGCTGATAGTGCTCAAACCTTAAAGTCGGTCACGATGGAATTAGGTGGCAAATCGCCAATGATCATTTTTGATGACACTAATGTCGATCATGCTGTTTCTGCGGCAATGGTGGCTAACTTCTATACCCAAGGTGAAGTATGTACACATGGCACACGTGTTTATGTTCATGAGGCTATTTATGACACCTTTATAGAGCAACTTAAGCGTCGAACTGAGTTATTAATCGTTGGTGATCCTATGAATATGGAGACTCAAATTGGCGCATTGATTTCAACATCACATTTATCAAAAGTGTTATCAGCCATTGATGCCGCTAAACAAAGTGGTGCCACCTTGCTGACTGGCGGATACCAATGTACTGATAATGGGTTAGCACAAGGTAATTTCGTTCAACCTACCGTTTTTATTGATTGTGATGAATCGATGTCTCATGTTCAAAATGAAATTTTTGGGCCTGTGATGTCGGTAATTAAGTTTAGCGATGAAACCGATGTTATCGCTCGCGCCAATAATACTCACTATGGTTTAGCTGCGGGTGTGTTTACCCAAAACTTAGCGAAAGCCCACCGTGTTATCCATCAATTACAAGCAGGGATCTGTTGGGTTAATACATGGGGGGATTCTCCTGCGCAAATGCCTGTGGGTGGTTATAAGCAATCAGGGATTGGACGCGAAAACGGAATAGAAACTTTACAACATTATACCCAAACCAAAAGTGTACTTATTGAATTGGGCGATTACCAAAGTCCTTATGCTTAACGGATGGAGTCGATTTTGATGGATCAAAATAAGCAGCAAAATAACCCCCAACACTATGACTACATTATTGTTGGCGCGGGTTCGGCAGGGTGTGTATTAGCTGACCGTTTAAGTGAAAGCGGTGAATATGATGTGTTATTGCTAGAAGCTGGCGGTAGTGATCGCAGTATTTTTATTCAAATGCCAACGGCATTGTCTTACCCAATGAACAGTGACAAATATGCATGGCAGTTTGAAACTCAAGCAGAACAAGGCTTAGACGGGCGTAAATTACATTGTCCACGAGGCAAAGTATTAGGCGGTAGTTCATCTATCAACGGCATGGTGTATGTACGTGGGCACGCATGTGATTATGACGAATGGGAACAAGAAGGCGCAACAGGCTGGAATTACCAAGCTTGTTTACCGTATTTTCGTCGTGCTGAAACATGGATAAAAGGTGGTAACGCTTACCGCGGTAGCAAAGGTCCAGTTGGGACTTGTAATGGTAATGACATGGCACTCAATCCACTTTACCAAGCCTTTATTGATGCAGGTAAAGAAGCCGGTTATCCCGAAACGGATGATTACAATGGTTACCAACAAGAAGGGTTTGGTGCCATGCATATGACAGTTGATAAAGGTGTGCGTGCATCGACATCTAACGCTTATTTACGTCGAGCATTAAAACGCTCAAACCTGACGTTGAAAAAAGGCATTGTGGCACGCAAAGTTTTACTCGATGGCAAAAAAGCGGTAGGCGTTGAATTTGAACAGTCAGGTAAGCTATCTCAAGTATTTGCAACAAAAGAAGTGATATCTAGTGCTGGATCCATTGGTTCAGTCCAGTTATTACAATTGTCTGGCATTGGACCTGCTGCAGTATTAGAGAACGCGAAGATTAACCTTGTGCACGATCTTCCAGGGGTGGGGGCTAATTTACAAGATCACTTAGAAGTTTACTTCCAATACCACTGTAATGAAGCCATTACCTTAAACAGTAAATTAGATTTAGTCAGCAAAGGTAAAATTGGCGCGCAATGGCTACTAACTCGTACAGGTTTAGGTGCGACTAACCACTTTGAATCTTGTGCCTTTATTCGCTCACGTAAAGGGTTAAAGTGGCCAAATATTCAATATCACTTCCTACCTGCAGCGATGCGTTACGATGGCCGTGCTGCATTTGATGGTCATGGCTTCCAAGTGCATGTGGGGCCTAATAAGCCACAAAGCAGAGGGTCGGTAGAAGTTATTTCTAATGATCCACACGCGAAACCTAAAATTGAATTTAATTACATCTCTACCGAGCAAGATAAGCAGGATTGGCGCGATTGTATTCGTTTAACCCGTGAAATTATGGCGCAATCAGCATTGGATCAATACCGTGGTGATGAAATTCAACCGGGAGCAGATGTCACATCTGATCAGGCTATTGATCAGTGGGTAAAAGAAAATGTAGAGAGCGCTTATCATCCATCTTGTACCTGTAAAATGGGCGATGATAACGATGTGATGGCGGTTTTAGATTCACAGTGTCGTGTTCGCGGTATTGAAAACTTACGTGTTGTTGATTCTTCCATATTCCCGACGATTCCGAACGGTAACCTTAATGCGCCAACAATCATGGTTGCTGAGCGAGCCGCTGATTTTATTTTACAGAGAACCCCGCTTCCTGCAGGCAATGTACCTGTATGGATTGCCCCTAATTGGGAAACGACCCAACGAAACAATTCACAATAAGTACGTGGGAGATACGTACTTAATAATGATAAATAAAAAGACAAAGGAATAATTATGTCTGTTACTAAAAAAACACTTCTTGCCTTAGCGTTAAGCTCAGTCGCTTTTAATAGCTATGCTAACCAATGTGATACGGTACGTTTTGCTGATGTAGGCTGGACGGATATTACGGCAACCACAGCGGTAACTTCTGAGCTTTTAAAAGGAATGGGTTACAACACTAAAACTGATTTATTGTCAGTGCCCGTGACGTACTCATCAATGGCGAATGGTGATATTGATGTCTTTTTAGGTAATTGGATGCCGACCATGGAAGGCGATATTGCGAAATATCGTGAAGCCAAAACGGTTGAAACAGTAAAAGCGAATTTAGAAGGTGCAAAATATACGTTAGCTGTACCTAAATATGTTTATGACGCAGGTGTTAAGAGCTTTGCAGATTTGGCAAAACATGCGGATAAATTTAAAGGCCGTATTTACGGTATTGAACCTGGTAATGATGGTAACCGTTTGATTCAATCAATGATTGATACGAATGCGTTTGGTTTAAAAGACTTTAGTTTAGTGGAATCAAGTGAAGCTGGGATGGTTTCGCAAGTTTCTCGCTCTGTACGCCGTGATCAGTGGATTGTTTATTTAGGTTGGGCACCACACCCAATGAATAGCAACGTTGAAATGGAATACCTTGCTGGTGGTGATGACTTTTTTGGACCTAACTATGGTGGTGCCAATGTCTACACCAATGTTCGCAGTAACTATTTAACCGAGTGTCCAAACGTTGGACAACTTCTGAAAAATCTATCATTTAGCTTAGAAATGGAAAATAGCTTAATGGAAGCGATCCTTAATCAAAAGGTTCAACCTGAAAAAGCAGCACGTCAATGGCTGAGTGAAAATCCACAGCAAGTGGAAGCATGGCTAAAAGACGTCAAAACTCGCGAAGGTAAAGTGGCCACCACTGCGGTGTTGGATTACTTAAAGCAATCTTAATCCTTTCTTAAAATACTGCGTTAATAATCGCTTCTTATTTATTAGCGCAGATACTTCTTTGCTATTAGTTATTGTAAAACTTCATAAAAATAAGGTGGTAAGCATCGTCTTATCAAATAAAAGGCAAAAGTGTGAATTTCATTACGGATAATAAAATCCCTTTGGGTCAATGGATGGAAGCAGGTGTTGATTGGTTAACTATCAATGCAGCAGGGTTATTTGACGCCATTTCATTTTTCTTAGAAACCGTAATTCTATTTTTAGTTGATGTATTTAAGTGGATGCCGCCAGCACTGCCTATTTTAATCACCGCGGCGTTATCATGGTATTTACACCGTAAAATTTCATTAGTGGTTTTCGTTGTTGCAGCATTATTAGTTATTTTAAATTTAGGCTACTGGCAGGAAATGCTAGAAACCTTTGTGTTGGTCTTTGCTGCCACAAGTATTTCAGTGCTTATTGGTGTCCCAATCGGGATCATGTCTGCGCATCGTCCGTGGTTGTATACCTTGATGCGTCCTATTTTAGATTTAATGCAAACGGTGCCGACGTTTGTCTATTTAATTCCAACGCTGGTTTTGTTTGGACTAGGTATTGTGCCCGGGCTTATCTCTACCATTATTTTTGCTATTGCAGCGCCAATACGACTCACGTATTTAGGTATCACGAAAGTGCCTGAAGATTTAATTGAAGCAGGTAAAGCGTTTGGTGCAAGTCGGATGAAGTTACTGTTAAAAGTCGAGTTACCGGCGGCGATGCCAAGTATTATGGCGGGTATCACCCAATGTATTATGTTGTCTTTATCCATGGTGGTTATCGCCGCGTTAGTCGGCGCGGATGGATTAGGAAAGCCTGTTGTACGTGCGCTAAATACCGTGAATATTTCACAAGGATTCGAAGCGGGACTTGCGATTGTATTGGTCGCGATCATTTTAGACCGATTATGTAAAACCCCAGCACAGAAGGAGCTGTGATCATGAATGCAATAACGATTAACAATCTGGATGTGGTGTTTGGCGATAAACAGCAACAAGCCTTAGCGTTATTAGATCAAGGAAAAAGCCGTCAACAAATTATTGATGAAACAAACCAAGTGGTTGGAGTAAATAACGTTAGCCTGCAAATCAAAGAAGGCGAGATTTGTGTACTAATGGGGTTGTCTGGTTCGGGGAAATCAAGTCTATTACGCGCAGTTAATGGATTGAATGATATAAGTCGTGGCGAACTATTGATTAAAGATGGTGAACAAACCGTAGATTTAGCGAACTGCTCAAAAGCCCAGTTACAGCATCTTCGTACTCATCGCGTCTCGATGGTATTTCAAAAATTTGCCTTAATGCCATGGCTAACCGTGTTAGATAACGTTGCTTTTGGACTTGAAATGCAAAATGTCCCAAAGAAAGAACGCCATCAGCGCGCAAGAGAGCAGTTAGAAATGGTGGGGCTGGCTGAATGGGAAGATAAATACCCATCAGAGTTATCGGGCGGGATGCAGCAGCGGGTGGGTCTTGCACGTGCATTTGTTATGGATACCGATATTTTACTGATGGATGAGCCTTTTTCAGCACTTGATCCGTTAATCCGTGCGCAGTTACAAGATGAATTATTAGCACTGCAAAGTAAGCTAAATAAGACGATTTTGTTTGTCAGTCATGATTTAGATGAAGCACTTAAAATCGGTAATAATATCGCGATTATGGAGTCAGGGGAGCTGATTCAACACGGAAAACCGGAAGAAATCGTGCTCAATCCGAAAACAGATTATGTGCGTGATTTTGTCGCACATACTAATCCGTTAAATGTATTGAAAGGACGCTCATTAATGACGCCATTAACCGCGTTAGAGCAACGGGGAAATACTTATAAAGTGTGTGATGCTGATGAGCTTTGGATCGCCCAAAATGAGGATACGTTGTCTATCGTGAATGAAGGTAATCTTGATTGCCTTTCATGGCAAATTACAGATGCTATTCCAAGCCATATAACTGACACCACTATAGTGATGGTCAGCCCTGATATTAGTATGCGAGATGCCATTGAGCTGAAGCGACTGAATAATAAACCATTACTCATGGTTGAAAATAATCAATTGGTTGGGGTGTTACATAACAAAGATGTTTATAACGCGCT
This sequence comes from Photobacterium sp. GB-36, assembly GCF_003026135.1. Taxonomy (NCBI): domain Bacteria; kingdom Pseudomonadati; phylum Pseudomonadota; class Gammaproteobacteria; order Vibrionales; family Vibrionaceae; genus Photobacterium; species Photobacterium sp. GB-36. The sequence continues at coordinate 8,039 of NZ_PYNY01000016.1, forward strand.
GCTAGGTGATTTTCAGCTAGCGTCTTAATGAAAATCGGTCAACAAAGACGATATAAAACGTCATTGTTGACCGTGATTTTTTAGTTCGCTAAAGGTACGGCACGGTTGATAAACAATTTACGATCAACTTTATAATCTGTTGCATAGTGACGAAGTTTACAGTCGTTGCCTTCATCACAACCACAACTTAAACAACGGTTAGCTTCATCAATAGCGGCTTGCTGTGATAGCCCGGTTTCAACTTCATTGAAGCTCAAATGACGCTGTGCCAGTGTTAGCTCTGGCATTTTAGCGCGTAACACTTTAGCTAGGGCGTGATTTAACATCTGTTCGGTTTGCTTAGCGTTATCTCCAGTGGCAATACTTGCCATAACACGTTTTAACTTTTCAATATGTTCAGGCTGAATAAGATGACTTCTTTCAACATTGCGAGATCGGAATGACTCGGTATAGAGTTTTTCCATGGTGCCACCAAAGAACTCATCAATCCCTTTTGCCGCTTTTCGCCCATCAGCAATCGCTTCAATCGCTGTTGCTGGCCCTCGACGAAAATCACCAATACCGAAGATATTTTTAACCCCAGAGTGCATCGTTGTTTCATCAACATTGATGGTGTTCCAGCGACTAAATGAAAGTTCGATATCTTCGTTAGCAATAAAGCTGGTATCGGTTTTTTGCGAGACAGCAGCGATAACGGTATCAAAGTCTTCAACAAAATATTCGCCGGTTGCTTTTGGTGAGCAACGACCAGAGGCATCAGGTTCGCCCAATGCCATTTTTTCAAGTTTTATCTGACAAACATGACCATTGTCATCTGCAATATTTTCAGCAGGATTGGTTAGAAAGTGAAATTTAACACCTTCGTGCTCTGCTTCTTCAATTTCATAGGTTTCAGCTGGCATTTCATCACGCGTACGGCGATAAATAAGTGTGGTATCTGCGCCTAAACGTAATGCAGAGCGGGCGCAGTCAATTGCAGTGTTACCACCGCCAATGACCGCGACTTTTTTACCAATAGTATATTGTTTATCGAGTGTCTGATCTTTTAAGAAATCAACACCAAGATAACAGCCTGCTAAATCACTACCGGTATACTTCATCTCACTGGCTTGTGATGCACCAATCGCTAAACAAACAGCATCAAATTCTTCACTGAGCGAAGAGAGGGTAAAGTCTTCACCTAACTTTTTATTGGTTTCGATACTCATGCCGTTACGACACATAATATCGATTTCTTTATCTAGAATATCTTTAGGTAAACGATATTCAGGAATACCGTAACGTAGCCATCCACCGGCTTGTGGCATCGCCTCATACACAGTGACGTTGTAACCTTCATTACTAAGGAAATAACCACAACTTAAACCGCCAGGTCCTGCACCCACAATGGCAATACGTTTACCTGTATCGTCTTTTTTGATTGGGGTGTAGCTATTTAGTTTTTCAAGGTCAATGTCAGCGGCGTAACGTTTCAATTGACGGATCGCGAGTGGTTCATCGACTAAGTTACGTTGGCATTTTGCTTCACAGAAAGCAGGGCAAACACGACCAATAGAAAGTGGCATAGGTAATGTTTTCTTTATTACTTCTATGGCTTTTAAGTGTTCATTGTGAGCGATAAAGTATAAATAGGATTGGATATCAACGCTTGCAGGACAGGCGATCTGACAAGGCGGTACGCTGCAGTTGGTATTGGCGCGTTGTAAAATTCGCTCTAAATTGCACTTTCGAATATTTGACAGTAATTGCGATGAGGTAGTGACGACCATTCCATCAGTAGGTTTAACTTTGCACGCTTTCACAATCCCTTTACCTGCGATTTCAACATCACAAAGTGCGCATTCATCTGTGAATGTGTCTATGTCGCAGAGTGATGGGATCTCAATACCGCATTGTTTTGCTGCTTCTAATAAGTTTTGATCTTTGTCGACTTGATAGCTATTGCCATCAATATTAATAGTAACCATTAATTGCCTCTATTGTTATTTATTTACTGGGCAGCAAGATTGCTTGGTTATTTGCAGTTAATGATTATGTGAGAAAATTGAATATATTTTTGAAAAGATAAATAAGTAGGGTAAAAGTTATTTATCACTCAGGTGTATTGCGAAGCAACAGCATTGAGCAGCTATTGTATTCACTTTTTATAATCACTATACAAATCTTCTTAATTATATCCTATGCCTTTTACGAATAAAATATGGGTAGTTAAGCGTTGTCAGGCCAATATTAGTATTTTAAAGGCCGTATTCTTCTTTTTATTTCTTTCAATCTATTTTTAATTCTCATTTTTTTTATCAAATTTTTGACGAATAAAATTAACAAATAGACTTGTACGTTGGGCAAGATGTTTACGTTTAGGATAAAGGATATATAAAGGCAAACGATTAGGTGTAAACCAATCAGGCAAGATATTAATAATATGTGTTCGTTTATCACTATCTAAGTGACTGAGCGCCATTTCATCAAGCATAGCAATACCACAGCCTTTGATCATAGCCTCGATCATGACGGTGACTAGGCTAAAACTCATGGCAGGTTTAAGGATAATATTTGTCTTTTCTTGTGTTGTTTGATTAATAAAGCACCATTTATCGAGCGTGAATTCGCTATTTCTATAAATAATGTGGTGATGATCGCGCAAATCCAATGGATGAGTAATCGCTGGATGATCTGCTAAGTAGCTTTCATGAGCAAAGGGTTGGCATTGAAGGTGACGGATATAATGACCGACATAGCCTTCTGGTGGCGTCTCAGTGAAATAAATGGCGACATCAAAACCTTGCTCTATTAGATCTAATGGGGTTTCAGTAAAAGCGACTTCTAATTCAATGTTTGGATGACTCAAATTGAAATCGGCAAGATGTTCACTTAATAGCATCGAGCCAAAAGAAGCAGACGCTGCGATACGAAGTTTGCCATAAACCGAATTAGTGACATCTAATCCTTCGTTTATGGCTTCTGCATGAGCAAACAGTGCTTTTACTTGCTTATAAAATTCAAGCCCATCATAGGTGAGGTGAAATTGGCGAGTTGTTCGCTGTATAAGCTGAGTATCGAGTAGTGCTTCGAGTTGGCGTAACTGTCGACTGATATGCGCGCTTGAGCAATTCAATCTTAGCGCTGCTTTTGCAATGCTTTTTTCTTCACATAACGCCAAATAGATGGGTACGTAACTTAGCCACTTTATTTCCATATGGTAATTATTAATCTCTAAATGGTCGCTTCTGGTAAGAATAAAGAACAATTAGACTAACTGCAATCAATCAACAGGACGTTTAATATGCAGTTTGAAACATGGCTTGAAAGCCAAAAATTAAAAGACACCATTACTAACCCCAACATAGAAGTTGGTGATTACAGTTATTATTCTGGTTATTACCACGATAAATCTTTTGAAGATCAAGCAGTACGCTATTTGCTTGGCGATAAGCCAACCAAAGAGGTTTGGCAAAGCGGTATGTTTGGCGAAGTGGATAAGCTGATCATTGGTAAATTTTGCTCTATTGCTTCTGGCGCGACTTTTATGATGGCGGGTAATCAAGGACATCGTATCGATTGGATTTCAACCTTTCCCTTTGGTAATGATTTTGGTGAAGATGTGCCCAGTGGTTTTAAGCGAGCAGGCGATACCGTGATTGGCAATGATGTATGGATTGGCTCTGAAGCGATGATCATGCCTGGAGTAAAAATTGGTAATGGTGCTGTAATTGGATCAAGGGCGGTGATCACCAAAGATGTTGAGCCTTATAGCGTGGTTGTAGCGAATAATCATGTGGTGAAACAGCGATTCACGGCAAAGCAAATTGAGATGTTGACTGAAATGCAGTGGTGGAATTGGTCAGAGCAGCAACTGAAACAAGCGATGCAAGTTATGTGTAGCGGTGATGTCGAGCAGCTTTATGGATACTATCTTGAAAACATTAAGCGTTAGCCACTTTTATACTAAGAATTGCAATAGGGCAGCTGATACTGCCCTATAAGATGAGATAAAAGATGTTAATTACTGTACGATTTCACCGCTTTCAATAACGGTTTGACGTACTTTATCTGCAAACTGCAGCGCCTCTTTACGAATGTTATCTTCATTAACAGTCAGTACGTTTCTGTTTTCCATAATCACTTTACCGTCAACAATCGTATGCTTTACGTTCGTTGCGTAAGCAGAGTAAACCAGTGCTGAATATGGATTATAGACAGGTACCATATTTGGCGCTTTGGTATCAATAACGATAACATCTGCCAACTTACCGACTTCTAAAGAACCAACTTTATCTTCCATATGGAGTGCACGAGCAGCACCGATCGTTGCCATTTCAATTACATTTTTAGGTGGCATGGCTGCACGATCTTTATTAACTAACTTATGTACTTTTGCAACTTGGTTAAACTCATCGATAGTACTTAGCGTATTGCCTGACATTGGACCATCAGTGCCTAAGCCTATACGTAAGCCGTCATTAAACATTTGTAATGCTGGTGATACACCTTTTGCTGATTTAATGTTTGCACTCATATTATGTGCAATACCCACATCGTACTTTTTTAAGATAGCGATATCTTCTGCGTTTGCATCAATAACGTGTGCTGCGACTAAGTTCTCGTTTAGTGCGCCAATAGACTCCATGTATTTTACAGGAGATAGGCCACCAGAACGTTTTGCAATAACCTCGCGCTCACGATCTGATTCAGCTAAGTGCATCATCACTGGAACATCGTATTTCATCGAAAGTTTGGCAATAGTTTGCAGAGTTTCTGTTGAGTTGGTGTATGGGCCATGTGGCGCAAATGCCATTGTGATACGTGGGTGATCTTTATATTCATTAATCAGTTTTTCTGCGTATTTAATGCCATCTTCCGGTGTTTTAGCACTTGCTACAGGGAATTGAATAATGGTTTCACCTAAAATCGCACGCATACCAATTTGATCTACGGTTTTAGCTACTTCGTCTTCAAAGTAATACATGTCAGCGTAAGTTGTTACGCCACCTTTCACCATTTCAACGTTACCTAATTGAGCACCGATACGTACCATTTCACGTGATACCAGCTTTTTTTCTAATGGGAAAATGTAACGGTGAAGACGATCTGGTACATCATCTGCTAATGAACGGAAAACAGTCATAGATGCATGAGTGTGGGTATTAATAAGACCTGGCATCACAATATCGCCATCAGCATCGATTGTTTTTACTGATTTATACTCATTAATGTCTGAGCCATCAGTAACAGCGACAATTTTATTATCTTTAATTGCAATTAAACCGTTATCAAAAATCGTTTTTTCACGATCCATGGTCAGTATGTGACCATTCTTGATTAATAGATCAACATTTTCGATCGCAAAAGCAGAAGCGCTTGGAAGAGATAAAGTTGCTAATGATGCAGCAAGTAATGTTTTCTTTAACATCGAGTATCACCGAAGGAAGGTATTTTTCGCAGATAATACTGAGTAATTTTTTATTGAAAATAATAATTTCAGTTATTACTTTTAATTGTGATCAAAATCGCTATGACTGGGGTGTTTTATGCTTTTCAGCGATAATAAAAGGCGTGTAATCGTTTGCTATTGGAAGGTGAGAGAATTAATTACTTTTCAGATGACAATAAAAAGTGATGTTGAAGACAGATATATTGTAGTTTAAACACTAAATTTCTATGACACAGATAATACTTGAAATAACCGATATGTAGTTTACTATACATCGAAATATTAGGAGCATCGTCATGACACGTAAATTAGCTTTCGCAACAGCAGCGTTACTCTCAACACTCTCTTTTTCTTCTTTTGCTGCTGATAGCAACATTACGGTATTTGCGGCTTCGTCATTAACCAATGCGTTAAATGACATTGCAGCTAAATATCAAAAGGAGACTGGGGTTAAAACCACGCTTTCATTCGCTTCATCTTCAGCGCTAGCGCGGCAAGTTGCACTTGGTGCACCAGCAAATATTTATTTATCAGCTAACGAAAAGTGGATGGATTATGTAGAGCAGCAGGGCGCGGTCATTGATAATAGCCGTGTCGATGTTCTAAAAAACAGTTTAGTGATGGTTGCGCCTACTGATTATCCACAAAATAATATCAAGCTGACAGCAAGCTGGGATTTATCTAAAGCCTTAGACGGTACACGTTTAGCGGTGGGTAATCCGGCAAATGTTCCAGCAGGACGTTACGCTAAGCAATCGTTAGAGTATCTAAAATTATGGCAGCAAGCAGAGCCCTTATTGGCAATGGCGAATAACGTACGCTCGGCATTAGTGTTAGTTGAACGCGGCGAAGCGAAACTTGGAATTGTATATAAAACCGATGCAGAGATTTCTAAAAAAGTAAAAATCGTTGCGACTTTCCCTGCTGATTCACATAAGCCAATTACGTATCCAATGGCATTAGTCAAAGGTAATGCGACGCCTGCGGCAAAAGCGTTTTATGAATACTTACAGCATGACGAAGCCAAAGCTATTTTTAAACAATATGGTTTTGGTTTTGGTTTTGTTAATTAAGACAAAAAGTTAGGTAATAAATCAATCATATTATGGTTAAACGACGTTATAGATAAAACGAGGCACTGAGCACTTCGCTCCGTGCTTTTTTGTTTATTTATAGAGCAACTACGAAGTTTTATACACATCGTTACTGACTATGACGCAATGATTACTTATGCTATCGCTATTATTACGAATCTCATGCAGAAAAGAGCATGGGTTTAGATTGAAACACAGGATTGTTCGCTTTGCTCACTGATTATGAATTACAAGCGTTATTATTAAGCCTTAAAATTTCAAGTGTTGCTGTGCTATTTAGCCTTCCTTTGGGTATTGCTTGTGCTTGGTTATTGGCTCGTCGAGATTTTTGGGGTAAATCATTATTAGATGGTTTCATTCATTTACCCCTTGTTTTACCTCCTGTTGTGATTGGTTATTTATTGTTAATTTCAATGGGAAGACAAGGCGCCATAGGCAAATGGCTTTATGAGTGGTTTGGCTTTAGTTTTAGCTTTAGTTGGCGAGGGGCAGCTTTAGCGGTTGCCGTGGTCTCTTTTCCATTAATGGTGCGTTCTATTCGCCTTGCCTTAGAAGGGGTCGATAAAAAGCTCGAACAAGCTGCTCGTACACTAGGCGCATCCCCCCTACGTGTATTTGTCACCATTACGTTACCATTAACGATCCCTGGTATTTTAACAGGCACAATTTTAGCCTTTGCTCGTGCTCTAGGTGAATTTGGTGCAACGATTACCTTTGTTTCTAATATTCCTGGTCAAACTCAAACGATTCCATTGGCAATGTATTCCTTTATTGAAACTCCAGGGGCTGAAAGTGAAGCGGCCCGTTTATGCGTGGTCGCGATCGTGATTGCCTTGTCTTCATTATTTGCTTCTGAGTGGCTAACACGGCTTGCTAGAAAACGGTTGGAAGTAATGTAATGACAACTAATAAACGATTAAAAATTAAATTTAAACAACAGTTGGGTGATTTGTCGCTAGATGTTGATCTCGATGTGCCCATGAAAGGGATCACTGCGATCTTTGGTCGTTCAGGAGCAGGTAAAACGTCGTTAGTGAATGTTCTTTCGGGCTTAACAAAGCCAGATAACGGGGTTATTAAGCTTGGTGATAGAACCCTTTATAGTAGTGAAGAGCGGATATTTCTTTCGCCAGATAAACGCAAAATTGGTTATGTATTTCAAGATGCGCGTTTATTCCCTCATTACAGCGTCAAAGGTAACTTAAACTACGGTGTGAAAGTGCCTGATGAAACGCATTTTAATGATGTCGTAAAACTGCTTGGTATTGAAGCGTTATTACACCGTTATCCCTCGTCACTCTCCGGTGGCGAAAAGCAGCGGGTCGCGATTGGACGTGCGTTATTAACTAGACCTGATATGTTGCTGATGGATGAGCCATTAGCATCATTAGATATGCCGCGGAAACAAGAGCTAATGCCTTACCTTGAGCGTTTAGCTAAGAGTGTGAACACACCGATTATTTATGTAACCCATAGCCTTGATGAAATCTTACGCCTTGCCGATTCTATGGTGATGCTTAACCAAGGTAAGGTATTAATTTCGGGTCATGTGAATTCAGTGTGGAGTTCACCTGAAATGCGCCCTTGGTTACCTGTTAAAGAGCAAAGTTCATTACTCAGTGCACGGATTAATTATAATCATCCTAAATATGCATTAACGCAGGTAATGTTAAGTCATGATTCATTCTTATGGGTCAGCCGATTAGAGCAGCAGCGAGGTGAATGGGTGAGGGTACGTATTTTTTCAAATGATGTATCTATTGCTCGTGAACAACCCACTCAAACCAGTATTCGTAATATCTTAGCCGCAAGCATTGACAAAATTCATTATGCTGAAGGTGAACGTGTCGAAGTAAAATTGCGTGTTGGTGAAACGCATTTATGGGCAAATATTACTACATGGGCTGCTGATGAATTAGCGTTAAAGATTGGCGATAAAGTCTATGCGCAAATTAAAGGCGTAAGTGTGACTAAAGATGATTTAGCATAGTGATAATCGCAAGATGATAGAGAAAAACCAACGTAGTATTGATACTAGCTGGTCTATTTATCGTTTTTAAAATTGCTCATTAGGGGCTTTGATTACCCGAATTAAAAAGTGGTGGGTGATCCAAATTACGATTGAAGTTGCTATCACTGCAACGAAAATAGAGCTGAAGCGATATAAAATAGAGAAAAAGGCATCTTTTTGCTCGGGTATTAATGATGTTGTAAGCGGTACGGTTAAGGCCGACATCGCAGAAAAAGCAATACTTGATTTTATGGTACCTTGTGCAATCCAGTGACAGAAAAAGCCTGCAGCTATCGCATAAGCCATCAGAAATAATATGCCGTTATTAACCCATGAATAAAGCCCTAACTGGATAATCATACCCGCTAAACACCCCAAAAATGTCCCTGTAATACGTATTTTAGCGACAGCGATGGAGCCTATTAGTGTCATTGGCGCGAGCACAATGAAAATAGAAGCTTGCGCGGATAATGAATCGCGTAAATCCCCAAATTGAAACAAAAGAAAAGCAACCATTGCAACTATCCAACCCAGTGCGGCTTGGCGGATCATCCCGATACGATCAACGCGCTGTGTGTCATTATTTATACTAGGTGCTGTTTGTTCTTTATCAGATTCAGGGAAAAGAAAATACGCAAGGGCGCAAATAGGTGCAGTTATTAATCCACTCATCCACAAGGTGATATTGAATTCTTCAAGATCAAATCCGGTATAACTCGCAAAGTTAAGCGAGATTGAACCAACTAACAAACCAGTGAACCCAAATAAATAGGTTTTAGGGTTTATCATCGCTTTGCATTTTGCCATTAGCATAATACCAACAGCGATAGTCATTAAAACAGGGTAGGGTTGCAAGAAACCTGAAATAAAAGTCACTTGTACTGTAACCCAGATAATTCCTAAAATCAGTTGCACAAGCAATGATAAATTCCAGCGTTCTGCCTTCATTAATACCATTATTGGCAGTAAAGCAGCGAAAAAACCATAAGACCAACCAAAAATCATACTAATAGCGAGCCCTAAAACACATCCAAACCAGATCCGCATTGTTTTCATTATTAGCTCCTTTTTTAAGCGATAAGAAGGGGCGATCAACCATAAGGTTGATCGCACTGCGGTTAGTAGATGTAGTGCAACCAACTCGCTAGGTGAATTTGAATACTCGCTAAGGTTTGCCATAACAAGCTGTTATCTGAATAAATAACAACAGTAGCACGTGAGCCAATAAACAATTGATGTGGTAACGGCGTATCACTGGTTAAATTAACGCGCACACGCTGTGCGTCACGTACCCAGCGGTTATTAACCTCAACAGCACTTAATTGACCGTTTGGTGTTTCTTGTGCTGCGGCGACACCAAAGTCTCGATTAGCGATATGGAAATTGAAAACTTGACCGGGTAATGCATCGTAGGTGACATAGGCAACAGAGTCTTTATTAATTAATGCTGTAGACTTTTCACGATAATCAGCTGAAACCCACATAGAACTTGTTGGAATAAATGTAAGCATAGGTTTGTTTGCTGTAGCCATTGTACCTACATCAACTTGTAGATTAGTAATGACGCCGTTACTTGGTGCAATAATTTTAGTATGTTTTAAATCAAGTTCTGCCTGTTGTAGAGCATTTTTCGCGGACATGACTGGTGTTGTTTCACCGACTGTATTCCCTAATTTAGCTTTAACGGCTAACAGTTGCTGTTGTGCTGCATGTAATGTCGATAATGCACTACGATCTTTCGCGAATGCTGAATCACGCATAGACGCAGAGACTAATTTCTTCTGCGCCAGTTTATTTATACGACCATAATCATTTCTTGCGTTGTCATAATTGGCTTGGCTGGTGGCAACATTCGCTTTTGCTGCCTCAACTTGTGCTAACAAAGATTTTTCTTGTTCCAAAGATTGTTGTAATGCCAATTTTGCGCGGTCAACGGCAAGCTCATACTTAGATGGATCTATAGTTAATAACACCTCACCTTTTTTTACTTTCTGATTGTTAGTGATCGAAACTGAGGTGATATTGCCAGAGACTTCTGGAGCAATTTGAACGACATAGCCACGAACACGGCTTTCTGTTGTAAGTGGAATATGCCTATCTGCAACAATGATATACCCCATGAAGAGTAAAAACAGGATGATTAATCCTTTCATCCAGCGACGGAATGTTGTGTCAGCATTTGCCATGAGCGTCTCTTTTTATAGTGATCTTTATCACATTATTATAAAGAGTGTGTATTTGATTAAATAGACTAATAAGTATTACACTTGCGTTCTATTTTTAGGACAATGGTTGTATGTGTTATGAAAGCATCGTTAGATGATATTTATTTATTTATGTTAACGGTCAGACATGGTGGGATCAGTGTTGCGGCAAAAGCACATTCATTACAACGTTCTAAAATTAGCAGAAGAATACAACAACTTGAAAAAGATCTTGGTTGTCAGTTATTGATAAGAACAACACGACAAATTGAATTAACTGAAAATGGGCGATTGTTTTATCAATATATCAACCAGCCATTAAGTGAAGTTGACCAAGCGGTGAATTTAGTGAAAAGCCAGCAACAAGCATTCAGTGGTGTGCTTAAAATGGCGATTCCTGCAGCCTTTATTTCATCCTCTGTTTTTCTTGAAATATTGGATCGATACACAGAACAATTTCCAGATGTAACATTAGATATTATTCATCGGTATGAAAGCATCGATTTAAAAAGAGAGAATATCGATTTACAGCTATTGCCAAACATTGTTGATGTGATTAACGAAAACTATGTTCAACAAACGTTTCTGAGTTCAGCGAACCGTTTGTATTGTTCTCCTAAATATCTTGAGTCATACCGTTTACCAACGACGATGGAAGCGCTTTATCAACACCCGATTTTAACGAGCCGATATAACTCAACGTTATTGCCAGAAAGAATGAATGTTCGTTTAGTTTCAGAAGATTTTGGTTTAATTAATCACTTAACTGAATCAGGTAGAGGAATCGCTATACTGCCAGTTGTCTTATTTGAAGATAAAGTTGCCAGCGGCGATTTAATTCCAGTACTTCCAGATACCTTTGAAATAGATATTGTTATGACGTTAGTGTATCCATCCCGTCGTTTTATTCCGAAAAAAACACGAGCAATGATTGAATTACTACGTGAGCAATTTTCAAAGTAATTAAACTGATAATGAAAGAATACGTGAGATTATAAGAAACGTTTAGCGTGCTCACAAACCCATTTTGGGTCATCAAGCGGTATATCGTGACCTGCTGTGGGGTGAATATGAACAGGCAAATTCCAATAGCTAGCTAAATCAATACTGCACTGGTAATTTACGAGCTTGTCTTGCTCGCTTGTAAGTAAACTAATTGGCTGAGATAGCTTATTCGGTAATATAAACTCACGACTAGCATTGAGTTGATTAAACATGTTGAGACATGAAATGGGATGTTGTTCTTTCCAGTTAGCCCAGCGATGAGATAAAGCAATAAGTTCAACGCTATCCCATTGTTTATTTGATGTTAAATGAATGATTTTTTCTTCTTGTTTTAAGTTTGGTAACCATAAAATTTGGAAAATATCGATATAGCGCTGCCAACGTAAACGTTGATGAAAGGGAGAAAGGCTTTGGGTACTGGTATTAATCAATATCGCTTTACGAATATCATTTGGAAATAATGTCATCCACTTTAAAGCAATCATTCCTCCCATAGAAATTGCAATAATATCGGCTTGATGATCTGGCTGTAAAGCATGGAAATGTTGGTGCAGATCTCGAGCAATGCCTTCAAGGCTCGATGGTGTTTTTTCGTTATTACGAGTGCCATTGCCTGCAATATCAAGACAAACAATATTTGAGCGGGGAAAGTTTAATTTCAGCGTTTGCCGAAAGTCCCCCCAATGAAATTGGTCTCGGAATAATCCTCGCAATAATATAATAGTGTGTTGTTTGGTCATATTTAAAAGCCACAGTAGTTTATTGTTGTTTTTTATACCAGCGAGATAATGCTTGTTGTTTGTAGTAAGGGTTATCTGCGTGATTGAACCATGATGGGTAGTTTGCAGTCGCATTGATCATGAAATCCATCAGCACAATGTGTTTTTGTAATACGCGTTGTATGCGTTGAGGTTTCATGGGGTTAAAAATACCCAATGCTTGCCGAATTTGAAGTGGATTTTTCTTTATCCAACGCCAAGATCCCATTTCTAATGTTAGTGGTAGTATAGCCTGTTGTTGCCTTAAACATTGTAGGGTGATGTGATCCCATAAATCCCCATGACAGAGATAGTGCAAAGCCTGAGGTTCAAAAATATAATTTTGATTAGGGTAAGTCGTCATAAATCTATGTCGGAGATGGTAAACATCACCAATATAAGGGAAGGCTCGTTTTGCACTATGGGCATAAGGAAACCAAATTCTATCTTTTAAACCAAAGCCGGAGTGACAATCTAACGACAGTGTTACAGGTCGAGATGTTGTTAAGTCGGTAACGTAACGGGTTAATGCTTCTGCTTCTAATTCCATTTGTTGACTGTTGTTTCCTCTAAACCAAGGGATGCGAGGAGATAAGCGATGTCCACCAATTAAAAAAGCTGTATTTTCTTGACTGTTTAAAGGTGCATTTCGCATTAAATCAACATGATTACCATTTGAACGGTAATTTTTCGCCATCCCTACAGGGTTTACTAAAGGAATAAAAACGATTTGAATCTGCTGTAAAAGATGATGTAGCGTGGTATCCCATGTCATACGTTCGATAATTGTATGCAGATATGACAGCAGTACTTGAGTGCCAATCCGTTCCAAACCATGAACACCGCCTACAAATAGCATTAATGGTGCATTTGGATCAGGCGTACCAAGATGAATCGCATAGAGTGGTAAGCTATTTTTATTGTGCTGAGGAAAATGATCATTGCAAGGGATGTGGGCAAATACATTACAGTGAAATGGTACAGGGGATTTGTACTGGTTTAACCTTTCAATTAACGTTTCAAGTTGTAAGAGTTCTGGTAATAACGTTGAAATAGGGGAAGTTTTAGCGTTTAGCAAAAGAGCCTCACACACAAAGATAAAAAAGAAACAATATCAGTGTATGTTGACAATTAGATGTCAGGCTCTTTTTCTATTAAAGCTTATGCAGACTCTTTCTTGGCTTTTACTAAGCGAAACTGTGTTGTTTCCGCTATCCATTTTGGTCGGTTGATAGCATAGCCGAGTAACAATGCTGGGACTAAAAAAACAATGTGGGTCATCGCAAGATGAAGATCTTTAGCAACTAAATCTGTTGCCCCTGTCATATAGTGAATGGCTCCAACAGCCGCAAAAATAATCCCAAGTATTGCTAAGATAAACATACCGACAACACCAAGGCCTAAAATGTCGCGAATATAAATTCTTATTGGATTCATAGTATGGTTCCGAATCAAACTTATCTGAAAAAGTGATAAGCATGGCGATAATAATCAGAATACTATGCGCTTTAGGTTGAATGTATTTATTGATCTGTCTCACAATTACTGTGAGACAGATGAATAAATAAGCATTATTTTGCTAAGCGTGGAATAACCAGTGAAAAGCGGTTGAGAATAACTGTTTGCCGTTTGTCTCAATAACTTTACCTTTTGCAAAAATGATACGGTCAAAAGGCCATGTTAAGATCTCTTGAATTGATTGGCGTAATCTTACGCGGTCGGTAAAACTGAGTCGTAAATAGAAAGGCATGGCTGGGTGAATATAGCAACCGTTTAGAAGCCCATAACCTATACTCAGTGGGTGCTTCTTATCAACCATCCATGCAAGTAAATCACCCAAAATTAATGTTTTTGATAAAGGATCACAAAAGGCGATTTCTTCAAAGTTGTCACTACCCTTAATTAAGGTTTGTAATAGTTGTCCTTGCCATAAAGCGGGAGTGTACTGGCGTAATACGTCGTCAAACGTTAGATCTCCACGTTTTTGTTGTAAACCAGGAGCGGCAAAGAAATAGGCATCTGGATAAGCGAGCCACCACTCTGATAAATAGTGATGATAGCTTTGATTGGGAGTGACAACGGCGACAATTTCACCCAGTTGCTCTATGGTTGATTTCAATGCATTGTCGAGTTCAACAGGGGAGTGAATAAACAAACGATCATCGTCTAATTTTATCACTGTCATTTTACAACCAACCGCAATACCGTTGGTTTTCATGGCAAAATCTTGATACCAAAGTCTATTTTTATAACATTCGATCATACCGCTTCCTGCGTACTACATTGATAGATTATGTTGTAAACGGTCATTCCTTGACCGTAAATCATCATGAAAATTCTTTCATTAGATTATCATTAAGATATTGTTAAAATCCATCACTCTTTATGTTTCTTCAATACTTATACCGTGGTGCGTTTAATCTTTTTCATCATGTTGTGGCCAAACAGATTCACAACAGCTCCCGAAATAATCAGTGCACCACCGAGGTAGGTCCAAATAGATGGGACTTCTTTGAAGATTAGAAATCCAAGGATGATTGATAAGACAATTTGAACATAAGAGTAAGCTGTTGCTTTTCCTGCTGTTTGAGTTTGCATCGCTTTTGTTAAGCCGACTTGTCCTACTTGTGTAAAAATGCCGACTAATATTAGGCAGATAGTGGTAGGTAAATCAGGGACAACGAAGTTATCAGCGATCAAAAGTAGGGCTAATGGTAAGGTGATCAGCGGGAAGTAAAAGATAATGACGGAGCTATCTTCCGTGCTACTGAGTTTTTTCACAATAATATATGAAATAGCACTAACGAAAGCACCGATTAATGCAATCATGACGCTAAATAAGGGCAGGTGAGAACTTCCAGATGTTAATGTTGTTGGATTAACGATAAAAAATAAGCCTAAGATACTCAAAAAAATGCACACTAGCGTTGAAAATTGAACGCGCTCTTTTAAGAAGATGACGGCAAGTAAAGCAGTAAATACGGGATTGGTGTATTGCAAAATGGTAGCTTCGGCAAGGGGAAGTGTAGTAACAGCATAATAAACACATGAGAGTCCAATAGTACCTACAATACCTCGAACAACTAATAATGGCTTATTATTCCCCCAGACCGAAATGCCTTTACGCTTAATATCTAAATAACTAATGATAAGAGAAACAACAGCACGCGCCGCAACAATTTCAAAGACTGGAATGCCTATTTGGTTAACGTATTTAACGGTAGAAGACATTAAGGCAAAACCGAGGGCAGAAAGGAGCATAAAACGTGCGCCTAATGGAATTAAACTCTCATTGCTGGTGGTCATTAATATATGTCTTATTTAAAGTGATTAAAAATATCATAAAGGAAGCGATTTTATTAACAATGGTTGATTGTAAAAATGTAGTTAATTATTCAAAAGTAACGATCAATGCAATACTTGCTCGAATTAGACGTTGATCATA
The DNA here is from genome assembly GCF_003026135.1 of Photobacterium sp. GB-36. NCBI lineage: Bacteria > Pseudomonadati > Pseudomonadota > Gammaproteobacteria > Vibrionales > Vibrionaceae > Photobacterium > Photobacterium sp. GB-36. Next base: position 23,987 of record NZ_PYNY01000016.1, read on the forward strand.
AAAAAAGAGATAAAAACATAACGGTTCTTTATCTCTTTTGTATGGATTTGTCTCTGGTTTGGCTGTTCTTATTTCTGCTTATAAAGCCCAATAAGGCCGGCACCAAAGGCAGCAATTAGACCAACAAATGCAATAATAATGTGATGGTGATGGATCCAATACATGTTCTCTCCTTAGAATGGTTTATTGTCAACCGCTTTTGCTTTCATGATCATTGGGGTAATGGTTGAGCCTTGGATCAATATTGAAAAGATCACAATAGCGTAAGTCATTAAGACAATGATTTCTTTAACACTGACATCCGGATGAGATGGTAAGTAAATATGGGCTGGGATAGCCATCGCCATAGCAAGTGCTAAGCCACCACGTAAGCCGCCCCATGTAAGAATTTTAACAGACTCTGGGTTGTATTGGCGGTAACGTGTAAAACCGATATAAGAGAGACGAATACTTAGATAACGACTTAATAATACGAGTGGGATTGCAATAATTACCGCGATGATATCAATGCGGTGGAAGCTAAAGGTGATCATCACAAAACCGATAAGAAGGAATAATACGGCATTTAAAATTTCATCGACCAATTCCCATAAATGTGCCATTTGGTCTGCCGATTGTTCTGAAATGTATTTACGCGTGATATTGCCAATTAGGATCCCTGAAACAACCATTGCAAGAGGGGCTGAAACTTCTAAATGTTCACCTAATACATAACCAAAGGTAGGAATAAGCATGGTTAATATTAAGCGCATCATATTATCGCTTGAACCTTTAATTAGGTAGTGGAATATACCGCCTAACACTGCACCAAAAGCAATACCGCCAAGGGCTTCACGAATGAAAAGTAGTGCAGTACCAGATACCGTTGGCGTTGTTTTTCCAAAAGCGACTTCAAAAATAGTAACGAAAATAACTAAACCTACGCCATCATTAAATAATGATTCACCTTCAATTTGAGTTGAAATACGTTGTGGCGCCTTTAATTTTTTCACAATTGCTAATACAGCAATTGGATCGGTAGGAGAGATAAGTGCGCCGAATAAACAGCAATAAATAAAGTTGAGATCAATACCGATAAGATTGAATATTAACCATATGACAATGCCGATAAAAAAAGTAGAAAATAGCGTGCCGACAAGAGCAAGAAAGGTAATTTCAAATTTTTGGTCTTTTAAATGGTTTAAATCTATATTTAGTGCACCTGCAAATAATAAGAAACCAAGCACACCTTTTAGTAAGAAGTCTTCAAATTTTATATGTTGAATAAGCTCTATTAACGCATTTTCTTTATCTATTGAAATATAACCAAAGCTAGTTAATGCTAAAAGAATAAGCGATATAGCGATAGACCAACCTGTAATCGCAATGGTTGTTTGAAAACGTCCAATCTTATGGTTAATTATTGAAATAAAGACTGCAATTGCCGCCATAATACATATAGTGTCATATACTGACATGAAGAGTTTTCTCCCAATTCTGATTATTTTCTGACAATATTATTCAGTTACGGTTATTTATAATATAGAGCGATTTTTCAAACAGAGAGAATCACTATCAATATATCATTCATATAGTATTAATATTACCCACACATATTGAAACATTTTATACAGATTGCTATTAGAATTATTTGTATTATTTCGGAATATAAATAATCAAAAATATAGCTTGAATTATAATTTAGCCCTTAGCTTGTAAGGGGGAGATAAGCGCTTGCCAATAAGCGCTTATACAGAAAAGATGTTAGTCGTTAAGCACTGAAATGAGTAATGCAGGATCATCTGTGATGATTGTTGATACGCCCCATCGAGTAAATTTAGCTACTTTTTTAGGGTCATTCATTGTCCAAATTTGCAGTACTTTACCGGCTTGGATAATTTCTTTTGCAAGTTTTTCATTGAGAAGATGATGATCGAGATGGATACTGTACAACTTCAATTTTTCATCTAATCGTTCAATATCAGGTACCCAATCTTCAATAATTAACCCTCGGCGTACTTCAGGCCATTGCTCTAAGCATTGATGAACTGCGTTATAAGAAAAACTAGATAAAATAAGACGTTCTGGATCAAAGCCATAATTTTTTATCGCTTCAATTGTTTTTGTTACTTGTAAGGCCACTTCTTCTTCGTAATGTACCTTTATTTCAAGGTTAAGATTAAGGCCATATTCATCACAAGCGGCAAGTAGCTCATGTAACGTAGGGATGGTTTCTCCTGCAAACTCTGGTGAAAACCAACTGCCAGCATCAAGTTGTTTCAATTCCTGTAGCGTTTTATGACGAACACTCCCTGAACCATTCGTACATCGACGTACGCTTTTATCATGGATAATAACAGGCACTAAATCTTCACAAAGTTGAGTATCAGTCTCAATCCACTTTGCGCCTGCATCAGCGGCAGCTTTCATGGAAATCAATGTATTTTCTGGTGCAACAGCGCGTGCACCACGGTGTCCTGCAATCATATGAGAGTCCAAAATAAATAACCATGGGTTGTAAATTAACAAACTGATTTTCATCTATTTTAATGAACAATCAAGTGTTAATATCGCAATATCATGATGTCATTTTGTTACATTTGTACACATACATTCAATGATTTTTTCTCTACTAACAAGACATAAGGGTTACGTTGCATATCTTTGAAGTGATGGTTTTAGCAACAAACGAAAACTGATTTCATAATTGGTTTTGTATCTAGTCTCTGATTAGATTAGTATTCTGTGGTTGTCTGATTAAAAATATTTATCGTTACTATTTACGTCGTATTTTTAATGACTAGACCATTATAATTTGAGACAAGGAAAACGAATGAGACTGTCAGTGCTAGACCAACCTCTTTTTGATCATCTTTACCGCGATATTAGAGAGTTTCGTTCTACATTCGATCTTGATATCGAATCACCTCAAACACTAGATATTCAAGCAGACGCCTTACATACATCACTTGCTGTTGAAGAAATGACAGAACTAGCAGAAGCGGATTCTTTAGTTGAGCAAGCGGATGCGATCGTTGACTCTGTTTATGTGTTAATGGGGCGCTTAGTTCATCTAGGTGATAAACAAGTAGAAGATAATATCGGTATTAGTTATTTGATTGATATTCTGTTGCAAATGTCAGCTCGCCTAGGTATTGATTTTATGGCTTGCTGGAATGAAGTCCATTCTAGCAATATGAGTAAAGTGTGCCGTAATGCTGAGGAATACGCAGACACTGAAGCGTTTTATGCAAAGCAGGGCGTTGCACTAACGGCTAGCACCAAAGGTGATTATATTATTGCTAAGTGTGCTCAAGATGTAGATCTTGATGGGAAAATTATTCGTCAAGGTAAGGTACTAAAATCGGTTTATTATCGACCTGCCGATTTGGTCAAACTTGTTATCCGCTAATTGTTTAATTAGAACAACTATCCTCGCTCATGCGGGGATTTTTTGTTTTATGTAATAACTATTTATATCAGTAAGAGAAGTGATCTATGAAACTACCTTCTAATACTCGAACTTTAACTCAAGACCTCTTTAAAATGACATGGCCGATGTTATTCGGTGTGTTATCGCTGATGAGTTTTCAACTTGTAGATAGTGCCTTTATCGCTCAGCTTGGTGTACTTCCACTCGCTGCTCAAGGCTTTACACTACCAATGCAAATGGTGGTTATTGGTCTTCAAGTTGGTTTAGGTATCGCGACTACTGCATTGATTTCACGAGTGTTAGGTGCCAATGAAGAAGTAAGAGCGCAACAACTCGGCGGTTTAGTTGTGCTTGTTGGCGGTATTGGTATCGCTTTACTCTGTGGTGTCATTTGGTCACTTCGTGATGTGATCATGCATTTACTTGATGCGCCAGCAAATGTACTTCCTATCATTGATACTTATTGGCCTATTTGGCTAATGAGTGCATGGTGTGGTTCGATGTTGTATTTTGCTTATAGCTTATGTCGATCAAATGGTAATACTTTGTTACCGGGTACCATGATGATGGTAACAAGCTTATTGAATATTGTTTTAGATCCGTTGTTCATCTTTAAATTTGGACTGGGTATTAATGGTGCAGCTTGGGCAACGATTACTGCATTTATTATTGGTATGCTGGTGGTTTTCCCATTAGTGATGAAAAAAAAATGGTTAAGCTTTCATTGGGCTGGCTTGAATATCATTCAGTCGATTAAAGAGCTTGGACATATCATGGCACCGGCCATGATGAGTCAATTATTGCCTCCTGTATCTTCTATGTTAGCGACGAAATTAGTCGCAGGTTTTGGTGCCGCTACAGTCGGCGCTTGGGCTTTGGGGTCGCGAATTGAGTTTTTTTCTATCGTCGTTGTATTGGCTTTGACTATGTCTATGCCTCAGATGGTAGGAAAGCGGTTAGGTAAACGAGATATTCAAGGGATCAAAACCTTGATAAACATTGCCGTCTCTTTTGTCCTTGCATGGCAATTTATTATAGCAATCATCATTTTCTTACTGTCGTCACCATTAAGTTCATTATTGTCATCTGATGTCAAAGTACAGCAAGTGCTTTTAATGCACCTAACACGCGTTCCTATTAGTCTAGGCGCATTGGGTGTTTGTATGATTATGGTATCGATTTGTAATGCGCTAGCAATGCCGATGCGCGCATTATTTATTTCAGCGTGGCGTTTGTTTATCTGTTTCCTACCGATTTTATGGATAGGATCGCAACTTGCAGGTCTTCCAGGTCTATTTACTGGAGCAATGCTTGGTAATTTTGCGGCAGGGATCAGCGCATGGATTTTTTATCGAAAGGGACTTGCCTTGATCGATAAAAAATATCAATTTGAAGTAGATGCAGTAAGATAGCGTGTGAAACACGTATAAATGATGACAAGGATATGCATGCAAAGTTATGTAATTGAAGATCGTAAATTAACGTATTTAGATCAAGGTAGAGGCCCTGTACTCGTTTTGGGCCATAGCTATTTGTGGGACAGCAAAATGTGGCAACCACAAATAGAGGCATTGAGTCAGCATTATCGTTGTATCGTGCCTGAGTTATGGGCACATGGTCAGGCTGATGCTGCACCTGAAAAAACACGTACGCTGCGTGATTACGCTGATGATGTTATTGCACTACTTGATCACCTTAAGATAGATAACTTTTCGCTTATTGGTTTATCAGTGGGAGGCATGTGGGGAGCAGAGCTTGCCATAAAAGTACCTCAACGTGTTACAGCATTAGTATTGATGGATACTTTTTTAGGTTACGAGCCTGAAGTATTACATGCTAAATACTTTGCAATGTTAAATACAATTATTGAGCAGCAGGCTATTCCTGAGGCAATTATTGATAGTGTTGTTCCTTTATTTTTCCGTCGTCAAGCCGAGCAATATACGCCAGAGCTTGTTGATAGTTTTAGACAACATTTAGTATCTCTGAAAGGTGATAAAGCAGTAGCCATTGCACAAGTGGGTAAAATGGTGTTTGGTCGTCGAGATACGTTTGACGATATAGCGCAACTTAAAGCACCTACTTTGATTTTATCAGGTATGGAAGATAATCCACGTCCGCCACTAGAAGCGCAGTTGATGCATGATGAGATCAAAGATAGCGAATATGTATTGATCCCAGAGGCTGGGCATATTAGTAACTTGGAACAACCTGAATTTGTAACCAAGCAACTTGAAGCTTTCTTAGCTAAGCACATTGAACGCTAATTAATAAATAAACATAAAAAATGGCATAACGTGCACTTAAAGATCTAGAAAAAGATCATTAAGCAGCGTTATGCCTTTTTTACAATAGAATGTTAAGCCGTATAACTGGCTTTATGTTGTTTAATAAATTCGATCGAGTGTTGATTAAAATCATCCGGTCTTTCTACGTTGCAAACGTGCCCGCAATCTTTTAATTCAGTCAAAAAACTAAATTTATGTCGTTGAACCATCTCTTTTACTGGCTTGATAAACATATAGTCATTTGCCCCCATCAAATACAATGTCGGTATCGACAGTTCTTTTTCTTTAAAATACTTCATGATGGGGTTTACTTCTGTTGCCAGTTTAAACCATCGCTTAAATTCATTTTGACACAACTTTTTCGCTTCTCTGACGAATAAATGTCGAGACTCGCGTTGATTTTTTTGCGGCATAACAACATAGGCAAATAAACGATATAACCACATATAAGGAATAATGTGCTTACACATATTACCTAGTTTCACTAAAATTTGAGAACGAGTGTTTAAACGTGTTACTGCGCCACCTAAAATCATCGTTTTAACTCTGTCTGGTGCTATCTCTGCTAAGTTACGAATAATGATTGTGCCCAGAGATATTCCGACAAAGTGTGCTGATTGAATCTTCAAGTGATTAAGTACATGAACGATATCTTTCGTCACACTTTTAAAGGTATAGGGATTAGCGATCATGTCTTTGAACATGTTATTGGATTTACCATGACCACGTAGATCGAGAAGTAACAAATTAAAGTGTTGTTTATACGCTTTAATCTGTTTGTACCAAATTGCTGAACTGCCACCGGCACCATGCACAAACACTACCCATTCATTACTGCTTGGGTGCGGGTAGGTTTTATAAAAAAGCATGTTGTCTGTCATCAAAAGTCCTTTATACGCAAGAAGCGTGAATCATAGTATGGTGTTATTTATTAGCTCACCTGACCACAAGATAGCTATCTTATAGCCAAAGGTAGCCACTTAGTAATGAATAATTGTAATAATTCTAACAAGATCGCATAACCCAACACTACATTGAACACAAATTAAACTACATGCTATGTTTTCTTTACTAGATATAAAAATCACTTTAAAAACATATGGATAAATCTATAAATAAAAGAAAGTGAGAGTCTTTACTGATGGTTTAAGCCGTAAAGGTGAATAAAAACGATGGTTTAAACGCTTTATGATGTTTTATTTTATTTTTTTGTATCAATCGTCTTTAATCTACACTGGATTATCTATAAAGGAGTTTTCTAATGTTTAAAAAATTATTATTAACACTTGCGTTCATTGTGCCATTTGCATCTCAGGCTGCTACAACCGATACCACTAAGCTTATCAAGAAATGTGAAACCAAATATAAGGCAGATAAGCAGAAAAAAATGGATTGTATTACCAAGGTGAAGAAGTCTGCGAAAAAAGAAGCAGATAAAGCAAAAAAGATATCTTCATCTAAAGTAACTGATAGTAAAAAAGCGTCCACGACAAAGTCAAAAACAGAAGTTAAAAAGCAACTTAAAGCCGTTAATGTGAACACTGCTTCAGCCTCAGAGCTTGCAGCATCACTTCCTGGTATTGGTGAAGCAAAAGCAAAAGCGATTGTTGACTACCGCAAAAAGAATGGAAAATTCAAAAGTAGTAAAGATTTAGAAAAGGTCACAGGGCTTGGCGAAAAAAGCGTCGGTAAAATGAAGAAATACTTAAAGTTCTAAAGTAGATCTTCGCTATAAAGCCTCTTAAACACACTAGGCTACTTATTGGTTGAAAGTGCTTAAGAGGTTTTTTGATTAAAGAGAAATGCATTAGTAAATGATTTCTTCATCTTCCTCATGTGGCATCAAATTAAGCACACTCCGTTTAATAATGTGCGGCACAATTGCATAAATAGGCATACGTTTTAAACGGCCACGAAAGCGTAATGATTTAACTGCAAAATGGTAATTAGAGTTTTGGTGTTTTGGAAAAGCATGATTGATAACTTCAGTAAATCTATCTTTATAAAGCCAGAAAATTGTACGCTGGGATTGTGATTGATTTAAATATTGCTGCATGTTGCTAGGAATCGGTAAATCGAATAATTTTTGACATAATGAAAGTGCAAGATACAGGCTGTTATCTTTTCCAATTTGCTGGTGAAGTTGAATTAAGTTATGCCAGAATAATCGCTGTTGTCCATAATGCTGAAATTGTAAATTTAAGTCGTATATATCACGTAAGCCATGATGAAAATCAACTTGATTAAAGAGCATAATAGCCTGATGAAGTACCATAGCCTCAGGAGATAAAAGCGTTGCTGGTAGGGCAATACTGGGAGATATATGATGGTGAAGTAAAGGTGCTTCTTTTAATTTATGGGTTAGTGTTTTAGGTAATAAATGATAATGAATAGCTAACTCAGTTCGTCTTTCTTTATGAACTAACGGCGTCGTTTGCTGAGACCAACGACAATAGAAAGTTTCCTCGTAGTCGGTTATATATTTATAACGCCATCCATTATTTAACAACCGTTGTAAAACAGCTTCTACAAATGACTTAGAAATTAATATCTCAATATTGTTTTTAATCCTACCTGAAAATGCCTCAACTTCAGAAAGTTGTAATGCGCTACCGCGAATATAGCGCCATGACGGTAATATGCCTTGAAACTGTTTGGTTAACTCCTGATGTTCAAATTCTAATGATTGCTTTTGTTTTTCATAACTATGAAAGCCTGAAATTAGCTGTTGCTGGAAGAAAAGAGGAAGATCTTGCCAAATTTCATTACGTTCACAGGTTTTTTTTAATTGTCCTAGTAATGATAAATATCGAGCTTCCGTAATAATTTGGTAGAGAGATCTTGAATCTAAGGAAAGCAAAACCGTTGGAAGTCTCAACACATCAACCAGTCGTACTTGTTGAGAAGCCATAATTTCTTCCTAATAGATTGTTTAATTCATAGTCTAAGTATTAGTCTTTAATAATAAAAATCAAATTTACTCATAATGAAAGAGAATTTTTATTGCTAGGCAATCTTGAAATTAAGACACTTTTGGCTTCTATTGCTGCCGTTTGAAATTTGGTGACTGTAAATATTTTCTATCCATGTTCATAACTGTGAAATGCCACAATACAGCATGGTATTAATAAGTTAACATTCTGTATTTTATATAATTAATAGGTTTATTATGCATGTAAAGCCGTTGCTGGGTACAGAATTGATCTTGGGTGGCGCACGTTCTGGTAAGAGTCGTTTAGCGGAACAGCTCGCAGAACAATCTGGCTTGGTTGTTAAATATGTAGCAACAGCAACCGCTTGTGATAATGAAATGGCTGAACGCATTCTAATTCATAAACAGCAACGTCCTTCTAAGTGGATGCTGATTGAAGAGCCTTATGATTTGGCAAATATTATTCGTGAACATAGTAACAATCAGACATGCTTACTGATCGATTGTTTAACGTTATGGTTAAATAACTGCTTATTTCAACCTATTGGTAACCATTCATGGCAACAGGCAAAAACAGACTTTCTACACGCTATTAGTGAAGCAAAAGGGCATATCATTTTAGTGAGTAATGAAGTAGGGCAAGGAATAGTGCCGCTAGGTGAAGTTTCTCGTCGATTTGTCGATGAGAGTGGTTGGCTGCATCAAGCGATTGCGAAACAATCTGCACGGGTAATATTTGTAACTGCTGGTATACCACAAGTATTAAAAGGCCCGACGTTAAGCGTTGTATAAAAGGATGAGGATCTAATGGCAAAGATAACCCAAATAGATATTCTACGGCATGGTTTACCTGAAGGTGATAATTGTTTACGAGGCCACACTGATTTTGTACTAACTGAACAAGGTTTTGAGCAAATGAAGGTGGCCATCGAAAATCTCAAAGACCTTGATTGTATTGTAAGCTCCTCATTACAACGTTGCTCTTCATTTGCTGATTTTATGGCACATAAATTCATGATTAATGTTTTGCATAGTGATAGTTGGCGAGAAATGGATTTTGGAGATTGGGATGGGTTAACGCGTCAGCAGTTAGTTGAACAACTTGGGGATAATATTGACCATTATTGGCACGATCCCTGGCACGTTTGTGAAGACGGAACAGCGCCACATAATGGCGAAACGCTAGAGCAGTTTGATATTCGGATAAAGCGAGCTTGGCAAGATTTATTAACACAGCATAAAGGAAAAAAAATCTTATTGGTTACGCATTCTGGCGTTATGCGTCAGCTGTTACGTCTGTTACTAGAAATGCCACGTAATAACACCTACCTTCATCGCATTCATTTACCTTATGCCGCCAGAATGCGCATTACTGTCTATCATGATAATCAACAAGATTGGCCTCAGCTACAATGGCCGCCATTTTGTGATTAATTGCAATATCTTTACAGGATTTAATAAAACAAAACATGGATAAAATAGCGAATACAACACGGACATTAATGGTTCAAGGCACAACATCAGATGCAGGGAAAAGTGTGCTTGTCGCTGGAATATGTCGTGTACTTGCGCGTAAAGGCATTCGTGTTGCGCCATTTAAATCACAAAATATGGCGCTTAATAGTGCTGTAACGAAAGATGGCGGCGAAATTGGTCGAGCACAAGCCGTACAAGCTTTCGCTTGTGGTATTGAGCCCACCGTTCATATGAATCCAGTGTTATTAAAACCCAATACGGATATTGGAGCCCAAGTAATTGTTCAGGGTAAGGTGTTGGAAGATATGAATGCGATTGGCTATAACAGCTATAAGAAAGTTGTTATGAAGCCTATATTAGAATCTTTCCAGCGGCTGACGGAAGAATATGATGCGGTAATCATAGAAGGCGCTGGTAGTCCTGCTGAAATAAATCTTCGTGAAAATGATGTTGCCAACATGGGCTTTGCTGAAGAAGCGGATGTCCCTGTGATTATTGTTGCTGATATAGACAGAGGAGGAGTATTTGCGCATCTCTATGGCACATTAGCTCTGTTATCTAAATCTGAACAAGCGCGAGTGAAAGGCTTTGTTATAAATAGATTTAGAGGAGATATTAAATTATTAGAATCAGGGCTTGATTGGCTTGAGAAAAAAACAGGTAAACCGGTTATTGGTGTGTTGCCTTATCTGCATGGTCTAATGCTAGAGGCTGAAGATGCCATTAACGTTCAACAAATCGATGCAGAAGATAATGCTATTACGGTTATAGTGCCCGTGTTTCCACGTATAAGTAATCATACCGATTTTGATCCGTTGCGGATGCACCCACAGGTTAACTTACAATTTATTGGTAAAGGACAAGCGATCCCCCCTGCTGATTTAATTATTTTACCGGGTTCTAAAAGTGTGCGCAGCGATCTAGATTATCTACGATCTCAACATTGGGATAAACAGATACAACGTCATTTGCGTTTCGGTGGCAAAGTGATGGGAATATGTGGCGGTTATCAAATGCTTGGAGAGTCAATTTCAGATCCTTATGGTATTGAAGGGAAAAGTGGAAATACACAAGGGCTTGGGTATTTACCTATAACGACTGAAATTAAGCAGCATAAGCAACTTAAGCAAGTTTCTGGCTCTTTAACATTAACCGCGAATAATACCGTTGCTGTCACAGGCTACGAGATCCATGCGGGGGTTACGTCTGTTGAAACAGAGCAAGATGCGCCTATTAAACTCACCGATGGAGTGGATGGTATGTTAGGTGTAGATAATCAAGTTTTTGGTACGTATTTACATGGGATCTTTGAGCTGCAATCGGCTTGTAATGAAATCTTAGCTTGGGCTGGTTTAACAGATATCCGAACTTCTGATTTTCAACAAACGAAAGAAGATGGGATTAACATAATTGCAGATGCAGTAGAGCAGTATTTAGACTTAAATAACTTAGGGTTTTAGTTAGTCGAATCAAAAAGATAGTTATTAATATATTATATTGGTTTTCTATGACTGGAATACGCGGTATATACAAACGCTATCATTAAGTTATATCAAGTAATCTAAGTATTTATAATATTTAATACGTACTTTTTTTATTCTATTGACATAAAAAATGGAAAAGCTAAGTATGTAGTTTATTGACAGGCGTGGTACTTATTGGATATATGTAAAAATATAACATCAAGTAGTGGTTTAACTGCGGTATTAAATCCCTTCATTTAAAGGCAGTGGAGTTGACAATAATTATTTTTATAGAGAATTTAGTATTATCTTTGTCAATATATTACTAGTCTTAACATGGGGTTATACTATTGAGAAATCTGAAAAGGATTCACAATTAAGCAAGTAATTTGATTACTTAGTTGTTATTTTGTGCGGTTAATCTCTCATAAATTAAATGAAATTTTAATTGGCCATTTTGCGATAAGGGGCAAATTTAAGTATGTAATAGTAATATTGACTGAAGATTAAAGTGATATAAATCCCAGATTCATACAGTTCAATGTCTATTCATAATATTAATTACCTTACAGGTTGGTAATAAAATACAGAAAGTATGTATAAAAATTTCATGTTTAGCTTTAATGGGGCCAATGATTCTTTTGATGACGCATAACATTGCTGTTAAACTGATTAAAAAGAACGTTCTTCTTTTATTGTGGCTGTTATTGATGTTAAAGGAATAATATGAGTAAGCTGTTATGTATCGCATCTTTATTAATGATGATGTGTTCATTAAATGTGAAAGCAGAGGATTGGAACTCATCAAGTATTGACGGACATTACGTTTTATCTGCATTGATCACGCCACCAGAACTCGGTGGAAAAAAGTTATTCTTTAAACTCTACAAAGCGAAGTATAACAATAATGGCTTTGAGCGTTTTTTAAGTCAATGCAATATTCAAGGTCTTAATGGTACCGTATCCATGCTCATTAATGGCAAGAAAATTGAGATGGAAAAGCATTGTAAGAGAAATGAAGACAATTTGAATTACTGGGCTTATACACCTAAAACTAATAATGATTTAACCTTTGTTGTATCTCAATTTAGAAATACAGAATTTGTAGATATAGAAAAAACATTTGTTAATGTTTATAAGCAAAAAGATGATTTGTTTTTTCATATATCAACACAGCGCTTCAGTGATATTTGGATGAGCCGCTAAATATATAGCTATACCATATGTATGGGAGAAGGTTTACTCACTATTCTCCCTCTCTTTCCTTTCTCCTTCTGCACACATGCACGTAGTCGATTTAGCAATCTGAGTTGTGACTATCCTCAAGGAGGAGTTGTCTTGATCTATATAGACGATACTTTTAATTTAGAACAGTTAGACTATTGATTCGTTCTTGTTCCTGTAAACCAAGCCATTCCCATTGTGTTCATTATGTTAAGGCTTGATGTATGCCTTTTTGCTATTAAAAGGCTATTCAACTTGTCGTAAGGTAGTAAGTGGTGTAATTTCTTCTTATCGCAAGGGGAATACAATGTCAAAAAGCATTTATCTATTACGCCATGGTCAAACAACGTTTAACGCTCAACAACGCTTACAAGGACATTGTAACTCAGGCTTGACGGAATTAGGAAAAGAACAAGCATCTATGATTGGCTCATCTATCAATCTAAAAATTGGTAATAAAAAGCATTGGGCTGTTTATTGCAGTCCACTTGGCAGAGCGATAGAAACAGCCAAAATAGTCTGTGAAGAGTTAGGAATAGATAGCAATTTAATAACGACTGATGAGCGCTTAAAAGAGTTTAGTTTAGGTGACTGGGAAAAATGTTTTATTCCTGATTTAGTTCAGAATAATCCGAAGCTATTGAATCATCGTGATTGGTATCTCTCAGCACCAAATTGTGAATCATATGAATCAGTTGTTCATCGAATTAAAGATTTTTTACATGATGACTTAATTCCTGATCATCTTATCGTTGTTTCACATGGTCTAACAGGTGCAGTGTTCAGAGGGGTATATGCTGCCATGAGCTACAGTGAAACCTTTGAGCAAGATTTACCACAAAATGCATTTTTTTTATTAGCAGATCATAAGATTAGCCGCATACAGTGTGAAGTATCAGTGGAAGCTGTGTAAAACAACACGTACTCGCTGTTTATTATTGCTTTTATAAATTTTAAAGTGTTATAGTTTTAAAGCTTTAGGCGACGGCTTGAAGCAGGGAGTGCAGAGAATAATAGTAATCAGCGACTATAATCTGGCTTATCACGGGTTGTGCCGACCTAACTTGCGGTGACGTTAAGTTAGGACATCGCCGACATGGCGGGATTAAGGTTCGATGAGATCGGAGCTGACTCATTGTTGTAGGTATTCCATAGTCCTACCTCCCACCTTATATAGAAACAGGCTCTTTATAGTTTGTATTATCACTAACGGTCTTTTGTAAGTTTCAGTTTTCGTTAGAGAATACGTAGATTGTGAACAATAGGTTATATGTTCATCTTCGGTTCATCTTCAGTCAGTTAATTTAGTTGTAAGCTAAAAATAACTGCTACGAGAGAGTGCAGATCAGTTTAGAAAGAAAATAGTAACAAGTGAGTTAACTATTGTTCTATCTAAATTTTATAGAGAGAGGCTTAGCCATGAAAAATTTACTTACTGGTTTTGTTGCTGTAGTTATTGGATTATTTACTGTTTCTTTTGCTGCGATAATGGCTCTTTTAATGGGCGTCGTGGCATTAATTGCAAAACCATTTATTAAACGCAAATTAGCATCAGAAGGTGTTCAATTTGAAGAGCGTACTTTTAGTGAAGGTTTTGCTGGACGAGATCGCAAAGTTGACACGGATTACCGTCAACAATCAGCACATACAGTGATTGATGGTGAGTTTGAAGATGTAACTATGCGTAAATGCTAATTATGTAGCAATCACCAATACACAATAAGTACTTAATTAAACGCCAAATGTTTATTCATTTGGCGTTTTCTTTTTCTGGTCAACTACGATTTACTGTTCTGTTTTAACTATGTCTCATTTCTTGTGTGTTGATGCATATTTACTTACCCCGATGGTACAATGCTTTAACGCTTATTAGGGAGAGACGCTATGCCATACGATTCGTTAATCACCATTGCTATATTTATTTTTGTTGCGATAGTCATTATTGCATCCTGTGTTAAAACTGTTACTCAGGGATCTGAATGGACAGTAGAACGTTTTGGACGCTATACCAAAACACTTCGTCCAGGTCTAAATTTGATTATTCCTTTTATTGATAAAGTCGGTAATAAAGTGAATATGATGGAGCGAGTGTTAGATATTCCTGCGCAAGAAGTTATTTCTCGTGATAATGCTTCAGTAACAATTGATGCAGTTTGTTTTATTCAAGTGTTCGATGCGGCAAAAGCAGCATATGAAGTATCAGATCTTGAACTCGCTATTCGTAATCTAACGTTAACGAATATGCGTACGGTGTTGGGCTCTATGGAGCTTGATGAAATGTTATCGCAACGAGATACCATTAATAGCCGCCTACTCACAATTGTCGATCAAGCAACCAATCCGTGGGGTATTAAGATCACTCGTATTGAAATAAAAGACGTACAACCGCCTACAGATTTAACCGCAGCAATGAACGCGCAGATGAAAGCTGAACGAAACAAACGTGCTGAAATTTTGGAAGCTGAAGGTGTGCGCCAAGCTCAAATTCTCCGTGCTGAAGGACAAAAGCAATCAGAAATTTTAAAAGCTGAAGGTGAAAAACAGTCAGTGATTCTGCAAGCAGAAGCGAGAGAGCGTGAAGCCGAAGCTGAAGCCAAAGCAACGAAAATGGTATCAGATGCAATAGCGAACGGTGATGTTAAAGCAATTAATTACTTTGTCGCGCAAGGCTATACGGAAGCACTAAAAGCGATAGGGCAGTCTGAGAATGGTAAAGTCATCATGATGCCATTAGAAACCACGGGCTTGATGGGTTCTGTTGCCGGTATTGCCGAGTTATGGGGTAATAAAACAGATAAAGGTGGGAATGCATGATCGACTTACTAGAACAAATGAATTTCTGGCATTGGATAGCATTAGGCTTAGTGTTATTGCTACTTGAACTACTTGGCACTGCTGGGTATTTATTATGGCTTGGTATTTCAGCTGTTCTAGTCGGCGTCTTATTAATAATGTTACCTGTTTCATGGCCCTTACAGTGGGTTTGTTTTGCAGTATTTGCGCTATTTACCACTTGGTTATGGTGGAGATACCAGCATAAAAAAGACAAAACGGATGCCTCTGTTTCAAAATTAAATCAACGTGGCGCTCAATTGATTGGTCAAATTATTACAGTAGAAAAAGCAATGAATGCTGGAAATGGCCGATTGCAACTTGGTGATACCACATGGAGTGTTAAAACAGACGTTGATTTAGTTGAAGGGCAGAAGGTTGTGGTCGTTGATGTAGAAGGAATAACCTTAATTGTAAAACCTTCATAATAAAAAATGCGCAGTACAGAGTACTGCGCATTTAATTATTTATTTGTTGAGCTTGATGAAGAGTATGAAAAAATCGCATAAGGATTTGCTTCACTGGTGTTATTCCAGACAAATCCTGTTGTATTATCAAGCATTAATACTAGATGAGGTTGCTCGTACACTAAGTAACTAAAAAAAGGTTTATTATTTTGAAAACCTTGTTCAACTAAACTACTATGCTTTAAAGCGAGTGATTTCTTTTCATCAAAATTTACACTTGGTTGATAAGACCAGTGAAACATTTCAGGCTCAATTTTCACCGTTTTCAAAAACTGAGAACCTTTATCATACAATATTGCTTTGGCTGCGCTGATAGAGAGAGGGTGAAACATGCCACTCTCTTTCTCTTGAATAAAAGACATCATTGAATAATTAAAGATGCCGTTTTTATTGGTTGGAGTAAGAAAGAGATGCGTAACCTTTGATTGAATACCTGATTTATCAATATATGACGTGTAGGCAATTGACGTTGGTTCTTGCGTATTCTCAGTATGAATAATCGGTGTACCGTGATAGTTCTTTTTATTGTTAACGACAATATCAGCAAATGTCGACCACTCATTTGGTACTATTTTATAGCTAAAATCACTATTCTTTTTACAAACTTTATTGCTGTCTACAGTGCACCATGCCGCAGAATAAAAACTATCTGTCTTATAAAGATAGACTCGTTGATTTTTAGTCGTAATTGAACCGAACTTATTAACTTGTTGATTAATAATCTCTTTTACTTTACCCCGTAGATCTGCGAGATCTTCAGCATTTGACGCTATATAAGTAAAATCATTGCTACCAACTCGATCTTTATCAATTAAATAGTATTTTGGCGATCCAGAATAAGGATATTTCATCCAAGCGATTCCACTGATAATCACGACTAAACTAATGGCGGAAAGAGCGATTGTTTTTTTTCCGATTTTCTTTAATGGAGATAAACGTTGAGAGTCTGATAAATCAACCGTCTCTCGAGTGAATTCTCGAATTTGATAACCGACACGTGGCAATGTTTCTATTACATCACCTTTTTTTTCTTCATTCAGCTTCACACGTAGAGCGCGAATGACTTGAAATAAAGAAGCTTCAGTTACAATGCGATCGGGCCAACCTACATTTAAGAGTTCATTTTTTGTTACGGGTTTACCATAATTATCTATGAGATACGATAAAATGTATTGCTCAGATAAGTTTAACTTGAGCGTAGATTCTGGTGTTTTAAGAACGCCTTGGCTCTCTACATAACACACATTTGTTTGGAATCTTATCTGCTCAGTATTTGGCATCCATGAACCTCTAACTATTGAAATCATTCAATTTTGTATAATATCACGAAGTTATGTAAAACTGCTGCATTAAGTTTGCATTGAGCATTTTAAATTGTTGCAACTTTTTAATTAAGAGGGGATTTAACCGTAGAGTATGATTAGTAAAATGAAAACAATATCAGCAGTCAAAAAGACAAATTGAGGCGTTGAATATTATTTTATAAATTGATGTTATGCTTATTCCTTTGTTATCTTGATTACATTTGAACTTCATTTTTCCAACAAAAAAAAGGAGCAGCAAATGCTACTCCTTATGTTCTATAGTTATAAAAATATAACTACTTTTGAAAGATCATATTGAATTCACGTTTCATTGGTGGATTTTGACGTGCTTTCTTAAGTTGCTTACACATATCTTTCACACAGCTATGAAGAACTTTATCAAGTGCAGATGCTTTGTATTCTGCTTGCTCTTCAGCACTCATGTCTTCAGGGAACGTCGTACCTTGCATTTCACTTAGGAAATCAACACCTGAGTAGCTTTGGCTTAGTGCAACTAGAGCATGAAATTGCTCGAAGTTATCTAATACATTTTGAGCACTTGCAGGCAGTGAATTCCATGCTTCGCGTGTACTTGGCTCAGAAACTTTGTAGACATTAACTAGCATATCAATAAGTTCTGCTGGTACTTTCTCAAATTTTACAACTTGACGAAGTTCTGGTGAACAGTCTTCTAGCGTTAACGTTTCTTCTTCAACGATTTGATCATCGTTTTTGTTCATCTCAGACATGGCTTTTTCCTACAGCATAAGTTTAAGGAGGAGAATCCTATATTTCTAACGTCAAATGTCAATATATCATGTAGAGAACAGTAATAAATCGATGTTTTACCTTGATGTGATTATTGTCCCATCATGCTTAAAAAGCTTGTTTTCATCTCAACTATTGATCCATTGTAAGCCTAAATTAAATTAGGCATGTAAAATGCTTAATAACTTAGACTAAAAATACTCTTAAGGTATCTTGATGAAGCCGATGAACATTTTATTAGTTGATGATGTCTTATCTGAACGACTGTATCTTGAACTAAGGTTGAAAAATCTGGGTCATATGGTTAAAGCTTTTTCTTCAGGACAGGATGCACTTAACAGTTATGCTAGCTTTGATCCCGATTTAGTGCTTTTAGATATCTGTATGCCAGATATGCAAGGTACTGAACTTGCACAGAAAATACGTGCGTGTTTTCCTGAATGGGTACCAATTATATTTCTGAGTGCGCATTCAGAGCCTGAACTCATCGCAGAGGCGATTGATAAAGGTGGCGATGATTATCTGATCAAGCCTGTTAATAGCATGGTGCTATCGGCTAAAATTAAAGCTATGCAACGTATATCGGTCATGAGACGCCAATTAAAACAAACCTCAATTCAGCTACAGCAAGCAAATGATCTATTGTCACAGCAAGTCAATGAAGATGGCCTTACTACTTTAGCCAATCGTCGTTATCTCGATCAAAAATTGAGTGAGCTAGTGTCGCTACATGGCCGAAATGGTTTGCCGCTAACGATTATTATGCTTGATGTCGATCACTTCAAATCATTCAATGATCATTATGGTCATATTGAAGGAGATACTATCTTAAAGCTGTTGGCATATCAGTTGAAAACTAAATTCAGCCGTGCGGGAGAAATTTGTGCACGATATGGTGGTGAAGAGTTCGTTATCCTTCTAAGTAATTGTAATAGTCAACAAGCTATCAAAGAGTGTGAACGCTTGAAAGAAGGGATTATCTCTTTAGCAATTAAACATGAATATTCTGATACAGCGAAAATTTTAACCGTGAGCCAAGGTGCTATTTCTTGGATACCTACAGGTTTAGAAAGTATTGAGAATTTATATCAGGAAGTAGATAAGTTGCTTTATCAAGCGAAAGCAAAAGGGCGTAATCATTATGTTGCTGCGGATTACCTTAATCTACCTGTTGATCAAAGTGAAAACTAATATTGTGAGTTAATAGAGTAAGTTATTGTTGTCTGAAAAGCAGACAAACTGTAATTTTACAGCTTGCTGTTGGCATATAACGTGATAATCTCTTGTTAAGAACAAAAATAAAGCTTCAATGTAGCGTTAATATATCGATATTATCTAATTTTAATGAGTTAGTTTTATAAAGGGTGAAAGATGGGCATGGAAATTAATTTAACGCAAAATCAAGCTCGCGTAATTGGTTGTATGCTTGAAAAAGAAATCACAACTCCAGATCAATACCCATTGACACTTAATGCGTTAACCACGGCATGTAATCAAAAAAGTAGCCGTGAACCTGTTATGTCACTTGATGAAGCAACAGTACTCGACACTGTTGAGGAATTAAAAGCAAAACGTATGGTTGCCGATGTCAGCAGTTTTGGTAGTCGAGTATCAAAATTTCAACATCGCTTCTGTAATACCGAGTTTGGTAGTTTACAATTTACAAAACAAGAGCTCGGAGCAATGATAGTGTTATTACTTCGAGGGCCGCAAACTGCCGGTGAAATCCGTACTCGTACTAATCGGTTATGTGAATTTACGGACGTACGTGAAGCTGAAGCTGTGTTAACTAAGCTATCAAGTGATGAGAAAGGCCCATATGTTGTAAAACTACCTCGAGAGCCAGGTAAACGTGATTGTCGTTACATGCATTTGCTAAGTGGTCAGATTGATATTTCAGCATATGAAAGTGCAGTACAAGCTGTAACAAGTGGTTCAGGCAATAATGAACGTATTAGCCAACTTGAAAACGATGTAGAAGAATTAAAACAAAAAGTGGCAGAGTTACAGGCAATCATTACTTCATTAACTGAATAGATCTGATTAAATGGATACGTTTAGCATTGTTTTATTGCGCTATTAAACCATCCATGATTGAATACCCACACGAACAGGTTCAGCATTGCTGAACCTGTTTTTGTTTTCATGAGATGAGTATTGGATGAGTAAAGAAACGACAAAAGACGTAACATCTTGGTATGTCTATTTAATCAGAACTTCCTCTAATACGTTATATTGCGGTGTAACGACCGATATAGAGCGTCGGTTTGCAGAGCATCAACACGGTAAAAAAGGTGCAAAGTACCTTAAAGGAAAAGGACCACTCACATTGGCTTGGTCGCAAAAAGTACTCAATAAGCGTGATGCGATGGTGTTTGAATATAAAATAAAAAAAACACTGACTAGAGCACGCAAAGAACAGTTAATAAAAATAAACACTGATCTTTATCTGTTATTTCCGCAAAATTAAGCCGCAGTAACATACAATCCTCATCCGCTGTAAAGCATATTGATAACTAATTGTTTTTAAACAGTTAGCCGAAAGGACAAAAATTTTACTGTTATGCGCGCCAGAAATGGCACTAATTATGTAAGACATAACCTCAACGGAGGGCGTATAACATGCAACAGAACAATAATAAGGTTTACTATATGGCTACCAATGCCACTATTTACAAAGTACAAATGAACGTGGCAGACATGGATCGACATGTCTATTTAGATCAGCAACATACTATTGCTTGTCATCCATCAGAAACTTTACAACGTTTCATGTTACGCGTCATTGCTTGGGGCTTAAATGCGGATCACAACTTGCAGTTTACAAAAGGTGTAAGTAGTACGGAAGAGCCTGATTTATGGACGAAAAGTTTAATTGACGATATTGAATTATGGGTTGAGCTTGGCTTGCCTGATGAGAAACGTATCCGTAAAGCGTCACATAAATCAGAGAAGGTGATTATTTTTGCTTATGGTGATAATGCAGCTTCTATTTGGTGGCAAGCAAATGAAAGTAAAATCAATGCATTAGATAATGTTTCTGTGGTCTATATTCGCGATGAAGTGTTGAAACAGCTAGAAAGTGTGGTGGAACGTACCATGCAATTACAGCTAACAATCGAAGGTGAACAGGCTTGGTTGAGTGCGGCGAATGCGAACGTAACAATCATCCCTGAATGGTGGAAGCGCTAATTTTAATTATTAAATGTTTCGCTTAACATTGGTTGTATACGAATAATTTACGACATAACCCCGAAGTGGATTAGTAGCGAGTTAAACGTGTCATACCGTAAGTTATAATGTTAAGACCAAACATACTAGGTGACGTAGACGAGTCTATGTCACCTTTTTTTTGCTTGTTTTATGATTTGATTCAGTTTTTATTAGTCGGTGCCTTATATAATAAAGCAGTAACAGCTTTACGTTTTTGTGAGTTGTGATTAATTATGATTATCAATATTGAAACAGTTTTATCAGTATTAAGTGAGTTTCTTATCTTTGTCATTATGCAATCATAACTAAGACGCATTATGCCACTTATCCCTTATTAAAAAACAATATAGGGCTGTATCAACAGCGTGAAATATCAGAGAGTATTCATTCATCTTGCTGCGAATAAGGACGATTTATGCCTAAACGAATTTATGAACTAGCAACCATAATTTGGGATTATCACCAGTTGAGTCATGAGATAGTAAAGAGTGATTGTATCTTTGTGCTAGGAAGTAACGATGAACGTGTCGCTGAGCGAGCGGTAGAACTTTATAAGCAAGGACTTGCACCTTGTATCATTTTCTCTGGTGGCGTCGGTGAGCTAACCGAAGGCTTATTTAACACTTCAGAAGCCGAACATTTTGCAAAAATAGCGCTAGATATGGGGGTGCCAAAAGAGGCGATTTTGATTGAGCCTGAGTCAACCAATACAGGTGAGAATGTCCTTTTTACCCGTCGTTTATTACAGCAAAAAGGGCTGACACCGAGCAGCTTTATTCTCGTTCAAAAGCCTTTTATGGAGCGACGTACACTGGCGACGTTTGAACAACAATGGCCTAACATGAAAGCTATCGTGACATCTCCGGTAATTCGTTTTGATGATTATGCAAATGATACAATCAGTTTTGGTGATTTGATTAACGTGATGGTTGGTGATTTACAGCGTATCCGTTTTTACCCAGAGTTAGGATTCTCAACACCACAACCAATACCTAATGAAGTATGGGATGCGTTTGAGCGTTTAGTCAGTTACGGTTTTGATCAGCATTTATCAGCAGAATTAACAGCAAAAGCGTCTTAATGCTTTTATCGTATAGTATTGGTTAAAGAAGATGAGCTGAGTTGATTTTTATTTAATAACTTATAGTTTAGAAAGTCGTTTAGAAAGCAAAAAGGCGAACAATGAATGTTCGCCTTTTTCTTTGACACTTAAAGTCTATTAAAATGCTTTAGGTGCGTAACCTGTAACTTCTTTTAAACCCATGCTGCGGCCTAAAGCCGTCATAGGGTGAACAACAACTAGGCCTTTAACTGTTTTCTTCAGTTTGCCCATATCTGCTTGTTCAGCTTTAGTTAGTACACGGTTAAAAGCAAGAGACTTAACATCTTTACCTTTGCTACTCACTTCAGATGATTTACGGTGTTTAACGTTTTGAGCTTTTTTATTTAGCTTGGTAAGCTCATCTTTAAACTGTTTGATGATAACTTTGTCATCTCGTTGAATAGCAGCAGCAAGTTTACGCTGGCACTTGTCCATACGGTTATTAAGATTTTGAAGCTCTTGGTTTAAATTCATGTGTTTTCATTACCTTCGTATTTACGCTCGCAATACACCAAATCGCAGTGTTTTCAGCGAGTAGGGTATTGAGTTCTGAATATTATACCTTATATATGCTAAATCGTGAGCAATATCATGAAAGTATTTTTAGTTCTGATAGGGAAACAGACTTAAAAGCAGCACGACTCATCTTTGGTGACATGGTATAGCGCTTATTTTAGCCACTTATCGGACAGTAAACCGTGTTTGTATTGTGGTTCTTTTTTGATAAATATCGACTTACTTAAGAGGTAAGAGTGATGATTAATTGGCCGTGTTTCTTTAAGTTAGAAGGTGATGATGAACTCATTTACCTAGGCTCAGAAAGTGACTTAATGGATGAATGCCAGTCACTTATTTGGAGTGATGCAGATGTTATCGTCGATAGTGATGGTCAACAGTTTACGTTTACTCTTTCCAAAAACAATACGTTTTGCTTTCAAATGCAAGGTGATCCTCTATCATTAGAGGCCGTGACAGCTTTGATTCAAGCCCATGAATTTTCAAAAGCAGAAATGTGTTTAACCAAAATTCAGTTTAGAGCAATAGATGATGCGATTGAATCATTGTCATTTTAACAATAAAAGGTTTGTTTATTTATCAACGCTTAATCGGCCTAATCATTTCTAACCAGAAAGTTAAAACACACCTTTTAGACCTTAGCATCAAGTTTATAAGTACGTCGATATTCACGCGGAGTCATACTCTTATATTGTTTAAACTGGCGGTTAAAATTGGCTTGATTTCGATAACCGACTTGCTCTGCAACATGAGAAATCGGGTCACGGCTTGATACCAATAATTCAGATGCATGGTTTAAGCGAAGTTTCTTCAGATATTGGATAAAGGTTTCATTAAAATGCTGTTCAAATAAGCGATGAATAGTGCTTTCACTGGTACAGATAAAGTTAGCCACATCTTCTAACATTATAGGTTCAGCGTAATGTTGATCGATAAATGTACATAGACGCTCAATTTTCTCTTTATTACATTGGTCGTGGTTTTTGCTTTCAACATTATGGGAGAGCAAGGTTTGACTGGCTTTATCTTGGCAAAGCGCTTCAAATATATGAATCAAGGCAGCCAATAAGTTAATCGGATCAAAATGTTTTTCATCGATAGCCTCGACGATAGTGATCACCTTTTGTGTCGTCTCTGGGCTAAAAAGTAAGCCTTTCTCTGCGCGCTTTAGTAGCGAGTCAACTTTCCTTAACTCCTGACAACTGAACATCATATTCGCGATCCAGTCTTGCTTAAACCACACCACCAAAGTTTCATAGTCTTTGCTATCAGGAGGGCTAATTGACTCGATACCATGCGGCACATTAGGTGCAATTAAGATCATCGTGGCTTGATCGAAGTCACCTTGGTAATGACCAATATGACAGCGTGAGCGGAAGTTACGGTGGATCAGTAACTCAAATTCTTTCTGGTGATAATGCCAACTGAACTCTTTTACTGGCTCGAGAATTTTTTTAAATCGCCATGAGCAGCCTATACGTTGTGGTACCTTTTCTAATGTCGCTTTCAAATTCCGATCTCCTAAGATTATTTTATCTAAAAAATAAGACCTGATTGAAAAGTATTATTTTCTAGCAATATAGTATCGAAATTATCGCTAAAAATACGTTTGTGATGAAAAAGTACTACTAACTGATAAAAAAGTATCAAAGCTTGTTTGGTGAAAGGATTATTGTATGGCTAAAGGCAAGGTAGGGATAAACAATGAATGTTATCCGTATACTTCATGGTGAAATATAAATTCCCCCTTATATTTCACCAGCCTTATCTATCCTCTAAAAAGGCATACATATATGGTTAATTTCGCTTATTTTCAGCGATTAGGTAAAGCACTGATGCTGCCTATCGCGACATTACCGATAGCAGCGTTATTGCTGCGCTTTGGACAACCCGATTTGTTAGACATCTCTTTTATTGCCAAAGCGGGTAGCAGTATTTTTGATAATCTTCCTTTAATCTTTGCTTTAGGTATTTCGGTAGGTTTATCAAAAGACGGTTCAGGTGCTGCAGCATTAGCTGGGGTTGTGGGTTATTTTATTTTGACGCAAGCGACAACTGCGATTAACCCTGACGTAAAACTAGGATTTTTTGCTGGCATTATCGCCGGTATTATTTCAGGGCATGCTTATAATTATTCCTATCAAGCAAAAATGCCTGATTTCTTAGCGTTTTTCTCAGGGAAGCGATTAACCCCGATTGTTGCTGGATTGTGCTGTTTAATTATGGCTGTCGTATGCGGTGAAGTATGGGTATATGTGCAGCAAGGCATTGATAATTTCAGTGGGTGGATAGCTCATAGTGGCTATATCGGTGAATTTATTTATGGCGTATTAAATCGTGCGTTAATACCTTTAGGTCTACATTACTTCCTACATTCTGTGTTCTGGTTCAGTCTTGGCGAATGTACCAAAGTGTCGTATGAACTCGGTTCATCACTGCATCAGATTTGTTTAAACCCAAGTATTGTTTCACATTTATCAATAGGGCAAATGGTGCCGAATATTGATGGTTCAGTTATTACTAAGATTGCTGATATTACAACCCGTGGTGATTTAAATCGTTTCTTTGCTGGCGACCCAACTGCTGGTGTTTATATGGCGTGGGCATATCCAGTAATGATGGGCGGTTTACCTGGAGCGGCTCTAGCCTTAACGCTAGCATCTCCGAAAAACAAACGTAAGTTAGTCGGTGGAATGTTGTTATCACTTGCTTTTACAGCATTTTTAACCGGTATTACAGAGCCGATTGAATTTAGCTTCCTATTTATCGCGCCAGTTTTATACGGTATTCATGCACTGTTATCTGGTGTATCGATGGTGATTTGTAACTCACTGGGTATCTTACATGGTTTTGGATTCTCAGCTGGATTGATTGATTTTGTTCTCAACTGGGGACTAGCAACGAAGCCA
Source organism: Photobacterium sp. GB-36 (assembly GCF_003026135.1). Lineage (NCBI taxonomy): Bacteria > Pseudomonadati > Pseudomonadota > Gammaproteobacteria > Vibrionales > Vibrionaceae > Photobacterium > Photobacterium sp. GB-36. Next base: position 49,893 of record NZ_PYNY01000016.1, read on the forward strand.
TGGTTACTGGTGCCATTAATTGGTGCTTATTTTGTGATTTATTTTGTGATTTTCTACTTTGTTATCAAGGTATTTAAATTACCTACACCTTCAGTTGATGATGACGAAAGTAAAGTATCACAAGAAGTCGGGCTTAATCCTGTGGCTTATATTGAAGCGTTGGGTGGCGAAAGTAATATTATCTCTGTTGATGCGTGTATTACACGACTTCGTTTAGGTGTGAATGACTGTAGTTTATTTGATGAAGAAGCACTTAAAGCCCTTGGTTCAAAAGGTGTAGTGCGGATTGGTAAGAAAAGTGCACAGGTAATTTTAGGACCTAAAGCGGAATCTATAGCCAATAGTATTAAGGCGACGATGAGTTAAAATTTTGAGTTAATTTTTTAAGCTAAAAGGAGTAACTGTCCAATCAGTTACTCTTTTTTGTTTACTTTTTTCGATTAAATATTCATTTAAATGTCGTCTTAACCATTTGTAGATTGCACAAGGTTTAAGATGGAAGTAGAAATAAGTTTCTTACGCGTTGTCTTGCGCCATCCACTCAGCCACTTGCTTGGTATAGTAACTGACAATTAAATCAGCACCTGCACGTTTGAAGCCTGTTAATGTTTCGTATACCACACGTTTTTCATCAAGCGCACCTGCTAACGCTGCAAATTTGATCCCAGCGTACTCGCCACCGACTTGGTAAACAGCAAGAGGAAGGTGAGTTTCGCGACGAAGATTCGCAACAACATCAAGGTAAGGTGTTCCCGGTTTCACCATTAAAATATCTGCGCCTTCTTCTTCGTCAAGTAATGCTTCTTGTAATGCTTGACGACCATTAGCACAATCCATTTGGTATTCTTTGCGATCACCTGTTAATTCACAATCAACCGCAGTACGGAATGGGCCATAAAATGATGAGGCAAACTTAACCGCATGAGCAAGAATAGCCACATGCTCAAAACCTGCGGCATCTAACCCTTCGCGAATAGCTTTAACTTGACCATCCATCATGGCTGATGGCGCAAGCATATCTGCACCAGCACGGGCTGCCGTAACACTTTGTTTAACTAATAGTTCTAATGTTTCATCGTTTAAAACATGTTCGTCATGGTAAACACCACAGTGACCATGCGTAGTGTATTCACAGAAACAAATATCAGGGATCACCATCATATCTGGGCATGCTGCTTTAATCGTTTTCACCATACGTGCCAGTAAGCCATCATCATTCCATGTATCGCTACCAATCTCATCTTTGGTGTGCGAAATACCAAAAGGCATAACATAACGCACACCCAGTTTATAAAGTGTTTTCACTTCATCTGCCAACAGAGTTTCAGGAATACGTGAGATCCCAGGCATCGTGCTGATAGGCACTTCTTCAGTTAACGTTTCTTCAATAAAGATAGGGTGGATCAGATCGGCTAATTTGAATTCGTGTTCACGAACAAGATCACGCATATTTGCACTGCGACGCATACGACGGATACGTTTTAATGGGGAAGTTAGTGTAGTAGTCATTGGATTATGTCTTTTAATAATAATTAGACATATATCATACAAATATTACAACGCAGATCAAATTTTTATGCAAAGAAAGTAGCTATTACAGCAATAGGAAGGTGAGTAGTTAGAGCGGTCATATTGGATATTTATAACTATTATTATAAAGTTAGAATTTATACTTTTAAGGTACAATTTAGAGAGAAAAAGAAGACATATAGCGATGTTAAATATAAAGAAAGCGAAAATTAGCTTATTCATCTTGTTGGTTTTATGTTTCTTAGTAGCCGGTTTTTTTGCAGGTCAAGCCTATCGTGAACACGCCGATCATGCGAAAGAAAAATTAGAAGAAGCCGCTATAATAAAAGCGAGACTTGAACGATGGATTGATAATGATAATTGAACCATATAACACAAGTTTGTTTTTTCTTCATATCAGCTTACTTTGTAACATCTTCTCAAGAACGTAAAGGCCAACGATTATTTATAAAAGATAAATGTATTCGATTAGGTATCCCGGTTTTAATCTCATTAGTTGTTATTAATCCATTTATTGATAATGGTTTTATCAATAATTTCACCATTTTTATTAAAACTGGAAATATAGATCTTGGTGTAACATGGTTTTGTTGGACACTAATTGTTTTTTCTATTGTTTACTCAATTGTTGTAAATAATAAAGCTATGGTAGAAGAGCGTATAGATTCACCATTCCCTGCTGTCTGGATAATTATTGTCTTTGCATTTATTTGGATACCTTTAAATTACATATTCTTATACTTACAAAACGTGGGTGGATATAATTTAATGGGCTTTCGTAGCTTGGGTAATTTCCCTGCTTATATGGCCATGTTTTGTTTAGGTATTCAAGCCTATAGATATCAATGGTTAGATAAGCTAACCGTTAAACATGCAAGTGTCGGTATTTGTATGTGGCTGTTCGCATTTATTACTATGTTTTACTTACACGCAATTAATAGCGAATACACTTCATCTTCATATGTGTTGATTAGGGGCTTTACCGCTATCGGTATGTCAATGTGTGTACTTTATGTATTTAAAACTTTTTTCAATAAAAATAATGACTGGACTAAATGGTTATCTAGAACTGCTTTTGCAGCCTATGTTTTTCAAGATATCGCTTTATATTTTGTCGCTAAGATTTATCAGCCCTTGATGACACAAACCCCACTGATTAACTTTGTTATCGTAGGTATACCAAGCGTGATCATTGCGTTCGCTTTAGCTGGTGTGATTTGTAAAACACCGAAGCTTAAAGAGATATTTTAAAGTGATTATTTGCAGTGATATAAGAAGAACAATGGATAAAGCCACAAAAGGAATGCAGATAATTTTACTCATTATTGCAATATGCTAGCTGGTGTTTTTTTGTTGGTAAACATTACCGCGAGCAAAAGAAGCCGCTATTTAAAAGATGAGGCTAGAAAAATGGATTGATAACAGTGAGTAAATTGGGGAGGAAATACATCTATTTAACTTATTTTTATTTATCGAGTATTCAACTTCTACACATAACATGGCGTGATGTTATACATAACATATCATTTATATATGATTACAATTGATTCCAATAAAATACATGTCAATATCATAAACTTTATCTTTATATGAGTTTGTCAGGTCAAATAAAAGTTAATAATAATTTTTAATGGGTGGTTGAAGTGGTGATATTTATTTTAATATTCTTAATTATATTGTTAACTGTATATTGACTATGAGGGTAATTATATGAGCGTTATAAATTTTATTATCAAAGGGGTTATGTATCTAACCCCAATATTTTTATAAATCGCGCATAATAATTTCATAATATTCATCGGCTTCATTCATCATTTTACTTACGGTTTCTGCATCCTGTTGAGTAAGGATAATATCCCAAGAACTTTTTTTTGAACGTGTTTTATATATCAAATCAACTCCTGTATTTATTATCTTGAATGAAAGATGATGAAAATCGCCTTTTAGAACTTGTTGATTACCTTCTATCATTACTTCAATATCGCCTGTTGGACTAATGAAAACGTCAACCTCTGAGGTATTATTAGGTAGTTTAAAATGCTTATGTTCAATATACATATTCACTCCTTATATATCTGCCACAAAATTAAATCCAAAATCTATACCAATATTTAATCCTTTTATAACAATAAGTTATTTGTCACATATGTATGGATCCTATGATCTTGCACTTAAAGGGTGAGCTTTTGAACTATTCTGGTGCAGAATTTAACTTTTTATTGGACTGCTTTAGGGCTTTTCCACAACCAGGTTTATAGTTAGCGTAAGTTATAATTAAGCCTGATATTACAATGAAAATTGCACCAATGATGGTATATGTTGTTGGAATTTCATTGAAAAGCCAGTAGCCAAAAATACATGAAAACAATATCTGAAAATAGAAGAATGGCGCTACGTGAGAGGCTTCAGCCACGTTCATGGCTTTGATTAAACACAATTGTGACACGATAGTCACAATTGGAATTGTGAGAAAATAGGGTAATGCTGTTAATGTCGGTGTTTTCCAAATATCAGGCTGAGCAATGAGTAGTATTGTTGCAACTGAACCTAAAACAAAAAACGAGTTAATTAAAACAGAAATAAGAGATATTTTTGAGTCGATAGTCTTGGTTATCAGGTTATAGCCAGAGGTCGTTGCTGCAATAAGTAACGGCAATAAATAGACCCAATGCAAGCCATCGACATTAGTGGGATTGATAACAACAACTACGCCAATAAAGCCTAAGATTGTTGCGATAATTTTTGGTAAGGTTAGGGTTTCTTTAAAAAAAATGGCACCACCGAGCATATACGCTACACTGCTCATTTGTACAATAACGATATAGATTTCTAAAGGGATATATTTTAAAGAGATCACCGAAACTACAGCACAGGTTAGGAACATCGCAGCACGGATCAATAATTTACCGTTGGTGGCCAGTATTGCGGTTTTCGTCTGTTTTGGCATAAAAAGCAGCATAAATACAAACGGGATCGCAAAGCGGAAAAATACCATTTGAACGGGATGGTAACCATGTTGTATCAAATACTTATCAGCGCTGTCTTTAATAGTAAGTGATAGTGTCGCAATAATGATTAAGAGTGCGCCAAGCATATTATTGTATTGAGGTTTCATGATGTTCTAGCCATTTTGCTAAACGTTCTGTATACATATCAAAAAGTAATTATAAAGAGGTATGCTGAACCAGAAAGAAACCAGATGTGAAAATACTTGGATAAAAGCGAGATTTTAACTATTAGGTTACGCCATTGAAAAAAATTGATCAGTTAAAGCTATTACTATCTGTTGTCTATATCAGTATAGCGCCTAAGAATTTAACTCATTCTAATAGGAGAATGAAATCTTGGGAGACGGTTCTCGCTCTCACTATACCCTTTCAGATGGTACTTTTAACCATTAACATCATCCTAGAGAGTTTTTTTAGCGTTCATATTCCTATTGAATTGATGTTTGTTTTGATAGGGGCTGCTACTATTGGACCTGCATTGATGATTAATCATATTGTCAGTAAAATCGATAATGTAAAAAAAGCATGGAACTACATCGAAATAGATAAAGCAGACCGCAAAGAGACAGTCTTTTTTATCGGTGCGTTTTACTTTATTACTCCAATCATTTCGTTATTGCTTATCGTAGGGCTGGTAATTTGGCTTAAATGATCAATCCATAAACGTGCCTTTTACTTTTATAAAAAGATAAAGTGTCAGCGATATTTTCACTACTCCCTAATATGCCTATAATTATACAGAACATGGTAATGATTTTACTTATGGTGTAACACTTGTTGGTACACTAGTACCAAATTCTCACATGATAAATAAAACAGTCATTTATCAAACATTCAGTAAAAATGCGATTGATGTAATAACCCAATAAATTAATGGTTGGAACGTGCCAACTGTTGTTGAAGTAAATGATATTGGAAAAGATTATAATATTACGGTTCAGAATTTAACGGTAAATAATATTACCTTAAACTCTGATTCGGATTGTAATCGATTAATAAAACCATTTGATGTTTGTCAATTAAGCTTTAGTGTTAATGATGGAAAAAGTGGGGCCATTGAATTGGGTAAGGCTGGTAATTCATTAAAAATAAAAGTTGTTAATAAATTTGACGACTTAATTCCATATGATAAAAAAAAAGATGACTTAATTCCATATGATGATGACAATAACGATAATAATAATGGTGGCGGTGGCGGTGGCGGCAGTCTTAATTTTATGGCTCTTTTCCTGTTATTTGGTACAGCTTTACTGCGTAAACGTTGAGTTAGAAGGCAACTAAAAATAATTCAAAGGTCACTTAGGTGGCCTTTTTTAATGGCTACATAATACGAAATTAATTCTCACCAAGATATTTCACATAACATACGCATTAAATTTGTATAAAAAATAGCCAGTGATGCTTTTTGTTGTTCGCAAGATATTATGCTTCCTTGGAGATAAAACAGGTGATTTACACATTATCTCTCAATGTGTTATGCGATAAATGGATGTAAATTTAGTTGTTTACTCTAAATGATCGATGTTGCACTTTTGTAAATAAATGCTTTGAATTGTTATGTTGTTGTGTATTATGCACTGGCTCGACAGCAAAATAGTGTTATTAGTCACTATCAAATTATAAAAATACAACATAACAATCGGAGATGAGCAATGGATAAATCGCTCTCAAAAAAGATCTTTGTCGGTCTTTTTGCAGGTCTAATAATCGGCACAGCAATCCAATATATTTTTAATGATATCGCACTCTTTGATACTTACTTATTAGGGGCAGCAGAAGGGGCTGGGGGGATGTTTGTATCCCTAATCAAATTGCTTGTTGTACCTTTAGTTTTTGTGTCTATTGTCTGCGGTATCGTGGAGCTAAAAGATGTTAAAGCTTTTGGTCGTCTTGGTGGTAAAACTTTTGCGCTTTACATTATTAATACCATTATTGCGATCAGTGCTGCGTTAGCTGTAGGTATGATTTTCCAACCGGGTAAAGGCGCGAATTTAGCAGGAAGCGTGTCTGAATCCGTTAAACTTACAACAACAGAAACGCCTAATATCTTTGATTTAGTGGTGAATATCGTACCAAGTAACCCAGTTCAAGCTTTTGCTAATGGTGACATGTTACAAATCATCTTTATGGCAATTTTAACGGGGCTTGCGATTCAAGCATTAGATTCACGTGGTGGTCCAGCTATTCGTACTTTTAAAGTAGCTAACGAAATTATGATGAAGCTGGTTGGCTTAGTGATGAGTCTTGCGCCATACGGTGTATTCGCGCTAATGATCCAATTAGGGGCAACACTGGATTCACATACGCTGTTATCTGTTGCAGGTTACGTAGCGTTAGTTGTTAGCATGTTGGTGTTCTGGATCTTCATTTTCTATCCAATGGCTGTAAGCATTGCAACGGGTACATCACCTAAGACATTTTTGCGTGCAACACGTGAGCAGGTTTTATTCTCGCTATCAACAGCAAGTTCAAATGCAACCATCCCAGTTACCATGCGAACCCTAACGGAAAAGTTAAACGTTTCGAAATCTGTTGCAGGTTTTGGTGTACCACTAGGCGCCACAATGAACATGTCAGGCGTATCTATTTATATTGCACTAGCAACCATCTTTGTGGCTAACGCATTTGGTCAACCTATTAACTCTTCAGATATTGTGACATTAGGTTTAACTATCTTGCTACTGTCTGTGGGCGCGGGTGGTGTACCGGGTGGCGGTATCGTGATGGTAGGTGTATTGCTTAACCAATTAGGACTACCTGCAGAAGGTTTAGCTATTGTTGCAGCTGTTGACCGTATTAACGATATGTTCTGTACGTCATCTAATGTAGTTGGGGATACGGCAGTAAATACCATTGTTGCTAAAACCGAAGGTGCTATTGAAGAGCCAGTAAATGCAGAAGTAAATCCTGCTTAAACGAAATTAACACAATGATAAAGCGGAGCTTAGGCTCCGCTTTTTTATAGTTGATGATTGATAATTCGGATTTTATAACTACTTACTGTTTATCTTTCCGTTCCCGTAAATCAATTTTTTCAACTTATTACATCGATTATTCAACTAAAATCAATCCAAGCGACTCTGAATAAAGCTGTAAAACAACTTGGTAATAAAATAGGCTACTGTGTTGAATTCGTTATAGTGAAAGTGCGTTTTTAACTGTGGTTTCAAATTCTTCTTGGGTTTGCTTATTCAATGTATCACTGAAGTAAACCGAGTCTTCACCAACAGGAACTCGTGCATCTGTAATTTTACCTTCGGCCACTGACAGTATGGCATCAGCGACTAAATCTGGTGAAGGTCCATTGTTGATCATATCTACAACTTGAGGGAGAAGGGCGCTCGCTTGAGTGGCATAAGGCGTATCTTCACTTGTTGTTTTAGTGTTCGCTTTAAGCCCATTTTTTACAAATCCAGTTTTGAATAGACCTGGCGCGACCGTATGAACCTTAATACCAAATGGATTTAGTTCATAGCGTAACGAATCAGTAATACCCTCAACCGCATACTTGCTTGAGTTGTAATGAGTTAACAGTGGAAGACCCATCTTACCTAAGAACGAGCCAACGTTAATGATCATACCGCTTTCGGCTTCACGCATGAATGGAATTACTGCACGACAAGTTCTGAACACACCAAATACGTTTACATTGTATTGGAGTATGAGTTCTTCATCAGTCCCTTCTTCAACACTAGAAACGAGGCCATAACCCGCATTATTAACGAGAATATCAATTTTACCGCTATCTTTGACAATAGATTCAATAGCCGAATTGACGCTATCAGTATTTGTTACATCACAGATAACCGGCGTAATAGTTAGGTCATTAACAGTAAAATCATTTTTTAATGTCTCTCCAGTTTCAGCATTACGAACTCCTCCGTAAACTTTATATCCTTTTGCCGCAAAAAGTTTTGCTGTAGATAAGCCCATACCTGAATTTGAACCTGTAATAAATACCGTTTTCTTATTCATTTTAATATTTCCTTAATCTATATCAATAAAGCTGTATTTAAAATACAACTTTAAAATTACAGGTGTCAACAGTTTTAAGGTGTGCAGTAAGATGCAATGCTGAGTCGCGTTGAAAACTAGAAAATCATGGCTTAAGCCAAAGTCGAGTGAAGCTTTGTTGAATGTATACGGGGGAATAAATTTTACTGTCGTTGCAAAGTCTCTGTTGATTACAAATAAAATATATAACCCATTACCCCCCAATAGTTAATTTAATAAATGTCCTTAAGTTGATACTTATAGTCTAAATGTCGTTATTGGGCACTCATTAAACCCATGTAAGATGTTGCTATCACATCGATATGGGGATAACAAAATGTTAAATACTAAAGACATTCGTAATATTGCGATTGTTGCTCATGTTGATCACGGCAAAACGTCACTTGTCGATCAACTATTAAGACAAGCTGATGCATTAACACGAAGAGAAAGCACACAACGATTGGTGATGGACTGTAATGCTCAAGAACAAGAAAGAGGCATCACTATTTTATCTAAAGTCACGGCAATCGACTGGAAAGGGGTAAGAATAAATATTATCGATACGCCGGGACATGCTGATTTCGGTGGCGAAGTTGAACGTGTTATAGATATGGCAAATGCGGTACTTGTTATTGTTGACGCAGTTGAAGGACCGATGCCACAAACACGATTTGTTGCTCAAAAAGCGATAAATAAAGGTTTGAAACTATTAGTTGCAGTGAATAAAGTCGATCGTCCAGAGGCACAGCCAGAAAAGGCAATTGATCAACTTTATGATTTATTTGTAACGCTAGGTGCTGATTGCGAGCAGCTCGATTTTCCTGCAGTATCATGTTCTGCGAAAGAAGCATTTGCCTATGACACCTTTGGTGAGGCTGATACTGAAAATGGCATGGCGCCATTGTTAGATATGTTAGTTGAAAACGTCGCTTCACCAACGGTAACCGTTGAACAAGAACCTGTTATTCAAATTCATCAACTTGATTACTCAGAATATCTTGGTTTGATTGGGATAGGGCGTGTTATTTCAGGATCCTTTCATCGAGGCCAAAAAGTAGCAGTTAATGCGTCTGGTGAAGATGCACGTTTCTGTCAGATCAAAGAAGTCTATCATCAACAAGGATTAAGTCGTGTTGCCGTTGATTACGGTGTGGCTGGCGATATTATAGCCTTAACAGGGATATCTGATATTGCGATTTCAGATATTGTTACTTCACGTGGCAATCATGTGGAGCTTGAAGCGCTAGAAATTGATACGCCAACTGTTTCTGTGAAATTTAGCGTGAATGATTCTCCTTTTTCAGGTCAAGAAGGTAAGGTATTACAATCTCGAGAATTAGCAGAACGTTTATATCTTGAAGCTTCACACAATGTATCTCTGCATGTTACTGAGGCAGAAGAGGCTGGGATCTATGAAGTTTCAGGTCGTGGTGAATTACACCTTGGGGTATTAATTGAGAGTATGCGTCGAGAAGGGTACGAGTTTTCTGTCTCTCGCCCGACGATCTTGTTGAAATCCGATGCGGGTGAGACGCAAGAGCCTTACGAGAAATGTTACGTTGATTGCGCCAATGAATTTATGGGCAAGGTTATTGAAGAGATGGCTTACCGTAAAGCACAATTCGAGCATAGTCAGCCATTGGATAATAGTCATCAACGATTATTATTCTTAGGGCCAAAACGTGGATTGTTAGGTATTAGACATACTTTACTAAGTTTGACCGAAGGTTCTGCAAGTATTCATAAGGAAGATGTTGGCTACGGTAAAAAAATCGTTGGTGATATTGGTTGTAGGCGTGAAGGCGTACTGGTTTCAAATGGTATTGGCAAAGCTTTAATTTACTCTTTATCTTCGTTACAAGAGCGAGGAAGGTTGATGATTAACCATGGTGATCAGGTTTATCAGGGGCAAATTATTGGAGCAGCCTCTAATGACACCGATTTATGGGTGAACTGCCGCCAAGGTAAGAACCTCGTTCGGATTTGGAGAACAGTGGCAGATAAAAATTATGCTATGAAAGCCATTATGAATTTCAGTTTAGAGCAAGCGCTAACGTGGATTAATAGTGATGAACTGATTGAGGTAACGCCAAAAGCTATTCGTCTTAGAAAAGCGATGTACAGCTATTAGTTTGTAACAAAACAGGTTTAACCGTTATTGTGCATAAGTGTATGTTTTTAAGGTGATTTCACTTTAAGCTCAGCGAGTTTTGCTGGGCTTTTTTGTGTCTAACATTTATAGCAATAAATCTATTTAATTGTAGAGTTAATCCATTGCTCTTGAACTTTACATTGCAACATCCTTCCAAAGAATGCATCTTCGATAAATCGAAAGGTTTGTTTCTCTACTTTAAGCTCTTGATTAAACGTAATTGGTAGTGGTGCTCTGGGGGTATTTGAGCCAAAACCAGTATCAACAAGCCATTGTTGTTCATTGAAAGTCACAATATTGACTAAATGCCCGCGACCTGATGGATTTTCAGTTAAGTGGACTCTAGCTAACTTTTTCTCGACATTAAATTGAAGCGTTTTAAGTACGCGATTCATTAAGCTATTTAATTCAAAGCAATATCCACCTCTATTAGAATAAACGAGCTTATTAAAGATTTTATCTTCATCAAGTTCGACAGTACGACCATTGACGATATCAAGATTTTCAAAAGGGATACTGCTATGTTGACTTTGATGCAGAGCGAATAGAGTCGTTAAATCAGGGGATGTGTTTCCTTGAAAACCGATTTTTTCTAAATAAGCTGATAGTATTTCTTTATTCATATTGGAACTCTAAACTTGTTCTTGCTGAGGGAATGCTTCAATACATTCATTTGTTAAAGTGACTTTGCACCCTCAAGTTAAGTTGAGGTCAAGGGGGAGCTGAATATTATTTAAACTTAAGCCATATATTTCATCATTAAGGAAACGGAGCCAAATGTGATGCAGCAAACAATAGAAAGCCAACGCTTAATTTTGAGACCATTTACGCTAACAGATGCTGAACGAGTAGCTAACTTGCTAAGTGATCAAAGAATTTCTGACATGACAGCAAATATACCTTATCCATACTCTGTATCGGATGCACACACTTGGATTCAGGGACATAGCAACATGTTCTTAAGCGGTACAGGTATTGTTTACGCCATCGTTTTAAAACAAACAATGGAAGTCATTGGTACGGTTAGTTTCCCGAAAATAGAAAATGGCGTAGGTGTGCTTGGGTACTGGCTGGGTGTTCCTTTTTGGGGAAATGGTTATGCAACTGAAGCTTCAAGCTTATTAATTTCGTACATGAAAGAGCATCGTGGCTTAATGCAGTTACAAGTAACCCATTTAGCTGATAACGCACGTTCAAGATCGGTTATCAACAAGCTTGGCGTAACCTATAAAGGTAATCAGATAAACCACATGCAAGGAAAAGAGCGTGAGGTTTGTGTTTACCTTTCTACATTATAAGCTCACTTTAATGACACGGTCTGACATTAAAATACATTTGCAGAATGTTGTATTAGTAATTATTAAGTTAAATTCTATCAATGACTGATGATATATCACTTAAAAGTAGTTTTGCATCATCGCTTTTAAGCTGTAATAAGGCCATGAAGAGTAGATCAGTGATAACATTCTGTGCAGTTCGCGAAGAAATTGAAGAGCTTCGAAATTGTTTTTCATCGGCAATAGTGTCAATCGTATAGTGGGCTAATTGCCGTAAGGGGCTCTTTTTTATATTTGTTAACGCAATGACTGTCGCGCCTTTGTCGTAAGCTGATTGTGCTGCCATTATTATCTCGCGCCGTTTTCCTGAAAATGAAATTGCGATGAGTATGTCGTTTTTCGTTAATGTATTCGCTGTTGCGATTTGCACATGTGTATCTTGTTCAGTGAGTGCAGTAATACCTAATTTTAACAGCTTAAAAGTGAGATCTTTGGCGGTTAATGCTGAACCCCCAATACCTACAATTTGAATACGATGCGCTTGATTTAGCCGCTTTACGATAGTTTCAAATTCTGAAAAGTTGATAGCGTTGGTTGTCGCAATCATAGCGTGTGTTTTCTCTTGTATTAACTTTTGTGCAATCGTTATTGAAGAATCATCGCTATGGATCTTGTTATGAATAGGTCTTTTGGGTTCTAGAATGGCATTTTGTTGAGCAAGATCTTCAATAATGGCAAGTTTTAATGCTGTAAACCCCTTAAAACCAAGCCGTTGAGCAAATTTGATCACACCAGATTGTGAAACACCTACCTTTTTCGCTATATCTTGGCTGACATAGGCACTTAACGAAGCTGGGTCTTCAAGAATAAAGTCTAATATCTTTACTCCATTACTCGACAAGCTACTTCTTTGGTTTTGCATTCGCTCTAAAATACTCATATTTTCCTAATTTTATTGAATTAATTATTCAACGAGACCTAAACATTATTCATTTAACCTGAGTGGAATTAACTATCTGAATAAATAAGTTATTTTTATATTTTTTAGAATGTCTAAAAGAGTTGTGACTCGTATTTATTCTCTAATTTTGGCACAGAATGAATAATTTTAGTTGTGATAACTATCACTTAAATGAATTTTTTATTCTATATGATGCCTCTCAATAAAACCTCCAAGTGAAGAGAGCAGATAATGAAAATTGATCTAACAACCTTAGTGACAGAAAGCCGAAATAAAGATAGTGAAAACATCGATATGCTATCAACGGTTGAGATGTTGAAAGTTATCAATCAAGAAGACAAGAAAGTGGCACTTGCAGTAGAAGCCATTATTCCTGAAATTGCCAAAGTTGTTGATCTTATCGCTAATGCTTTCCAATCTGGTGGACGTTTGATTTATACCGGTGCGGGTACATCAGGTCGATTAGGTATTTTGGATGCCAGTGAATGTCCTCCTACATACGGTTCTAATCCCGATTTGGTGGTTGGCTTAATTGCTGGTGGTCATACAGCGATTTTAAAGGCGGTTGAAAATGCAGAAGATAATGTTGAATTAGGTGCAAGTGACTTACAACAGATTGGTTTTAATGAAAAAGATGTGCTTGTTGGCATTGCCGCAAGCGGACGTACGCCGTATGTCTTAGGTGCAATGAATTACGCAAAAAGTATCGGTGCAACCGTTGCTACCTTAAGTTGCAATGCGAATAGTCCAATGACGCATATCGCAGATATTTCATTAACCCCCATTGTTGGGCCTGAAGTGGTAACGGGCTCTTCAAGAATGAAGGCCGGTACTGCACAGAAATTAGTACTAAATATGTTAACCACAGGGGCAATGATCCGAACTGGGAAAGTCTTTGGAAACTTAATGGTTGATGTTGAAGCAACCAACGCCAAACTTATCCAACGTCAAAAAAATATTGTAGTTGAAGCGACAGGGTGCAGTGAATTACAAGCAGCGGAGGCACTTGCGCAGTGTAATAACCATTGTAAAACCGCAATCCTTATGATTTTACTTGATATTGATGCTGAGTTGGCGACTGCAAAACTCGGTAAGCATCATGGCTTTATTCGTCATGCACTTTTAGACCAAAAATAATAAAACAATCGGTTATATCGAGGATCATAAGATGGCCAAAGTAACTGCTTCAATGATGCAAGAGATACTCACTGCAATAGGCGGTAACGAAAACGTTATTAAATGCGGTAATTGCATGACGCGATTACGTCTTACACTACGAGATGACAGCTTAGCTGATCGTGACTCAATCAAACGTATTGCAGGCGTGATGGGGTTAGTTGAAAGTGACGATCAATTTCAGATTGTGTTAGGACCGGGCAAAGCACAAACTGCAGCTGAAATGATGAATAGTATGCTTGAGAACGAGCAAAGTGAGGAGAAAACTTCTCCAAAAACACATTCCGACCTAAAAGATGTGGCTTCTGCACATAAACAGCAATTAAAGAAAAAACAAACCAGTGCAGCACAACGCTTTCTAAGCAAGTTTGCAACTATATTTACGCCTTTAATCCCCGGTTTCATTGCTGCAGGTTTATTACTCGGTATCGCGACCTTGCTGGAACAACTTTTTGTTATAGGGCAGGCCTCGCCTAATGCGCATTTACTTGATTTAATTGCGTATATGAAAGTTTTCAGTAAAGGTTTATTTAGCTTCTTAAGTATCCTTATTGGCTACAATGCGCAGCAAGCGTTTGGTGGTTCAGGGGTAAACGGTGCGATTTTAGCGTCACTGTTTGTACTTGGTTATAACCCAGATGCAACGTCTGGCATTTTCTCTGGAATGAACGACTTTTTCGGCAATGGTATCGATCCACGAGGCAATATTATTGGGGTTCTGATTGCTGCCATTATTGGTGCAGGCGTTGAGAAAAAAGTCCGCCAATATATTCCAGATAATTTAGATATGATCTTAACTTCTATGATCACCTTGTTGATTATGGGCGCTGTTACCTTTGTGATTATCATGCCAATTGGTGGTGAGCTATTTAAGGGGATGTCATGGTTATTTATCAACTTAAATGGTAATCCATTCGGTAGTGCGATCTTAGCCGGTTTATTCTTAATATCAGTGATGTTTGGTATCCACCAAGGTTTTGTTCCTGTTTACTTTGCTCTAATGGACGCTCAAGGCTTTAACTCACTTTTCCCTATTTTAGCCATGGCGGGAGCAGGGCAAGTGGGTGCAGCACTGGCTTTATATGCAAAAGCGAAAAAAGAATCTTTGTTACGTCTGCAGGTAAAAGGGGCGATCATTCCGGGATTATTAGGTATCGGTGAGCCGCTTATCTATGGTGTGACATTGCCGCGGGTTAAACCTTTTGTTACTGCATGTGTGGGGGGCTCTGCGGGTGGTTTCTTTATTGGGTTAGTATCGTATCTGGGATTACCGATTGGTTTAAATACAGTATTCGGTCCATCTGGTATTGTTGCTTTACCGTTAATGACCTCAAGTTCTGGTATCTTTGCAGGTATGGCCATTTTTACCATTGGTTTGCTGATTGCTTATATCGTAGGTTTTGTCGCAACATGGTTCTTTGGTACGAAAAATGTCGATTTAAGTTAAAATGATAAGGAAGGCTTCTTAGTATAAAAGATGAAGTAAATAAAAAACGGTGCAAAGTGCACCGTTTTCAGGGTAAGTTGAGTTTTTAAAAGTGATATATTTATGGTTTAACTTACCGCTCAGAAAAATTAAATTTTTTATATAATAAAGAATCATTAGCTAGATAATGAATTACAAACTTCTTTTGTTACAGTGTCAGTTGTAAAGCCACCAGATCCTGAAAACCAATAACGTATACCAAGTCCATTGTTTATCTCATAGCCGTATTTTTCACATAAGTAAGGAAAGGAGTCTTTTTCTACATCTGATTTATATATTGTCCATTGCCAGTGTGGGTTTCGTAACATGTATGCAATAGTCATTAGTGATTTTTCACTATCAAAATATACTTTAGCTGTAGCGCCTCTCATACCCTCAATTTCAGTATCATTAACACTTTTTGCTATTTCATTCTTAATTTGCGGAGGTAGATTTCCTTGATATTCAGATTCTGGAAGAGATATACTTAATGTTTGACATCCTGTCAATGTAATCATCAAAAAAATAGAGCTAAGAATTATTTTAGACATGATACTTCCTGTTTGACTTACTAATTAAGAGTAAAATAGTAGTATTTAACATTAAGCAGTATCAAGTAAAAATTTACTTTTATGTATGGGAAATATTCTGAATGTGATAAGTGTAATAATTTGTTAAATTAACGATATAAAATTTTTGGAGCTTTAAGACTTATTATTACGATCTGAAAAGTTAATTATAAAAAAGTTTACCAACACTTGTGCAATAAAGCGCAGCAAAAGGCTCCGCTTTGTCGTTTGTTACTCCAGAGAACGATATAGTTTGAAATAATAATATTATTGAGATATTTCTTTTAACTTATCGATAATGGGTTTTGACGTAATCATCATTGGCTGTGAATTCTCGAATCCCATTTTATTTTCTTTAACTGTGATTCTGGCTTTTGCCGCGATGAAGGCCATTATAAATGAAGCATTTTGTGCAAGCTGTTCTTTAAAGAAAGCTTCACCAAAATAGGTAAATTCAGAGGTGTTGGTACAACCAAATGATGGTTGGCTTGGATTGCTCGCGGTAATAACTAAAGTATGTAAATCTGCAATTTCATTAGCGAATTGTCCTGAGAAACACGATGAAACCACGACAACTTTCCACTTTATTTTTGACTCAACGAGGGACTTTTTAAGATCTTTAGGTGTTATTAACTCTTTGTGATGCGGCCAAAATTTAGAGTGTAAGCCTTTTTCAAAAGAACCATGTCCTGTCAGAAAAAGAAAAACAATATCTTCATTTTTGTCGATAGTGTTACCAATATTTTTTAATACATTATCAAGATTCGATAGTGTAGCCATCGGAGCTTCATTGATAGTTGATGAGTGATTAATCAATGTGACTGAGCGTCCTTTGGTATCAAATTTGTTATCAAATAACTGTTGTGCATATTTAACTTCTTTACTAAATACGTTCTGACTAGAGTCTGCCGCAAAACCTACAAAATATAAGTCTGTTTTATTTGGGCGTTGTGGTAACAATTTTGAAGTTTGCTGTTCAACTAAAGATGGTTGAGCTAGCAGAAGTTCCTTCGACGCACAGCCTGAAAGAATTGCGAAAGAAAGTGCGATAAGTATTAATTTAGGAACAGAAGTAATGGGCTGAATGGTTGCATTTAACATGTTCTTTATTGATCTTTTTAGTCATTGATAGTTCTTTATACAAAACTGAAGACTTAAATTAGAGCAATAAATACAGTTTATCGAGTGGCTTCACAACCTCATTTGTAATTTATTTATTTACATTGTAAGTATAAAAACTTTGTTAATTAAGGAGCTGAAAGAGTAGGTTTTACGATTATATTTTCTGTAAATAATGAATAAAAAAAGCCGCCATAGTTAGGTAGGGAACTATGGCGACAAAATGGTAATACCTAGGTAGTTAGTCGGATATTACCAATGTAGTAGCTATTTATTAAATCTTATTAGTAAAGGTACGGCTAATTACATCTTGTTGTTGTTCACGAGTCAGTGAGTTGAAACGCACTGCGTAACCAGAAACACGAATTGTTAGCTGTGGGTATTTCTCTGGATGCTCAACAGCATCTAATAACATGTCACGGTTTAATACGTTCACGTTTAGGTGTTGACCACCTTCAATGCCATCTGTTGCGCCTGCTGCTTCGTGGTGGAAGTAACCATCCATTAGTGCTGCAAGGTTTTGTTTCTGTGTTTCTTCATCTTTACCTAATGCATTTGGCACGATAGAGAAGGTGTATGAGATACCGTCTTTCGCGTAAGCAAATGGGAGTTTAGATACAGATGTTAGTGATGCAACCGCACCGTTTTCATCACGACCGTGCATTGGGTTTGCACCAGGGCCGAAAGGCATACCAGCACGACGACCACAAGGTGTATTACCTGTCTTCTTACCGTACACAACGTTTGATGTGATGGTTAAGATTGACTGTGTTGGAATTGCTTCACGGTACATGTGCATCTTCTGAATTTTCTTCATGAAGCGCTCAACAAGGTCGCAAGCGATATCATCAACACGTGGATCGTTGTTACCGAATTTAGGGTAGTCCCCTTCGATGTTAAAATCGATTGCTACGCCATCTTCGTCACGTACTGGTGTTACTTTCGCAAATTTAATTGCTGATAATGAATCAGCAACAACAGAAAGACCTGCAATACCACATGCCATAGTACGGCGTACATCGCGATCCATTAATGCCATTAGTGATGCTTCGTAGCTGTAACGGTCGTGAGAGTAGTGGATGATGTTCAGTGCTGTCACGTATTGTGTTGCTAACCAATCTAACATTGAATCAAAGCGTGGCATTAGTGAATCAAAGTCTAATACTTCATCTTCAATTTTTGCTACTTGTGGGCCAACTTGGGCTTTAGATTTTTCATCAATACCGCCGTTAATAGTGTATAGCAGACCTTTTGCAAGGTTAGCGCGTGCACCAAAGAACTGCATGTGTTTACCAACGACTTGTGGGCTTACACAACATGCGATTGCGTAGTCATCGTTGTTGAAATCAGGACGCATTAGATCATCGTTTTCGTATTGAACAGATGATGTTTCAATTGATACTTTCGCTGCGTACTTTTTAAAGGCAATAGGGAGTTGCTCAGACCAAAGAATAGTCATGTTTGGCTCTGGTGCAGGACCCATTGTGTGTAGTGTGTGTAGGTAACGGAATGTGCTCTTTGTTACTAAAGTACGACCGTCAACACCCATACCAGCCATTGCTTCTGTTGCCCAGATTGGGTCGCCAGAGAACAGTGAATCGTACTCAGGTGTACGTAAGAAACGAACCATACGTAGCTTCATGATGAAGTGGTCGATCATCTCTTGCGCTTCTTGCTCGTTGATCAAGCCGTTTTGAATATCACGCTCGATAAATACATCAAGGAATGTTGATGTACGACCTAGTGACATTGCTGCGCCGTTTTGAGATTTAACCGCTGCTAGGTAGCCAAAGTAAGTGAACTGAATCGCTTCTTGTGCTGTGCGAGCAGGAGCAGACATATCGATGCCGTATTTCAAGCCCATTTGACGGATGTCTTCTAGTGCTTGAACTTGATCTGCTAACTCTTCACGTAGGCGAAGTGTTTTTTCTAGATCATGGCCTTGCTCTAGGAATGCTTGAGTGGACTTGTATTGTTCTTGTTTGTCAGCTTTTAGAAAATCAATACCGTATAGCGCTAGGCGACGGTAGTCACCAATGATACGACCACGACCGTAAGCATCTGGAAGGCCTGTGATGATGCCAGATTTACGACATGCTAGGATTTCTTTAGTGTATAGATCGAAACATGCTTTGTTGTGTGTTTTACGGTAGTCAGTGAAGATCTTCTCTACACTTTCATCCAGTTTGCGACCGTATACTTCACATGAGTTTTTCACCATGCGAATACCACCGTTAGCGATGATTGAACGCTTAAGTGGTTTATCAGTTTGTAGACCTACGATTTTTTCTAGATCTTTGTTGATGTAGCCTGCATCGTGAGAAGTAATTGTTGATGGTAAATCAGTATCGAAATCAACCGGCGCGTGAGTGCGGCTTTCTTCTTTAATACCTTCTAGAACGGTATTCCATAGTGATGTTGTTGTTTCTGTAACATCGGCTAGGAAAGACTCATCCCCTTCATAAGGCGTGTAGTTAGTCTGGATGAAGTCACGAGTGTTAACTTCTTGCTGCCAGTTACCTGCGCTAAAACCTTTCCACGCTTCTAACATTTCTGTAGTAGGGATTGTCATAATGTTTACCTCAATAGGTGATATATGCGAATGCGTTATGATGAAACTGACTCACCATAAACTTAAAATCTGATGTGTGTTGAGCACGATCGGCTGATTTAATTCACTGCTTTGGAAGCCTATTTTTTATTATTCAACAGTCGTCATTTCGCTGTCTTAACTGCTTCTTGGCTTGAGATAAATACTATGATTTATAAGGGTATGAGTAAAATGAATGGTTTTCATTTTTCAAATGCATTTAATGCATACATATGAATAATAAATGATGTATAAATAGATATATGTATTAATAAACAATGTGTTATACGTTTTTTTGTATCAATATGATGTTAGAAGCGTTTTGTTGTGTTTACGAACTTTAATTCAAAAAAAGTTTAGACTTATTACATTTTTCTATAATTAGGCCCTGATCCGCTTTCTGGTGGCGTCCAAGAAATGTTCTGAGAAGGATCTTTTATATCGCAGGCTTTGCATTGCAAACAGTTACTTGCATTGATTTGAAATTTCACTTGGTTATTTTCTTCAATAACTTCATAAACACCTGCAGGGCAGTAACGTTGGCTAGGTTCATCAAACGCTTTTAGATGTTGGCTTATTGGTATTTGAGCATCTTGTAATTGAAGGTGACAAGGTTGATCGTCAGGATGGCTAATAGAAGCAAGATAGAGTGAAGAGGTTTTATCAAAGCTTAATTGGTTATCAGGTTTGGGGTAACTTATCTTGTTTGTTTTTGATATAGGCAGTAGGCAAGTATGATCTGGCACATTGTTATTAAGCTGCCATTTTGCACGACCACTAAATAGACTTTGCTCTAAATAGGTTGCAATAGCGCCACTCAGTTGACCGAATTTATGGATATTTGCAGTGGTATTTCTCGCTTGATGAAGTTCATCATACAGCCAGCTACTTTCAAAAAGAGCGTTATAGCAAGGCTCGGTATGGGAATGATCACGAATTAACTCACTGTATACCGCGCTTGCCGCTAACATGCCGGATTTCATCGCGGTGTGGCAACCTTTTAATTTGTTCATATTCAGGGTGCCAGCATCACAGCCTATTAATACGCCGCCTTGGAATGACTGTTTGGGTAGGGAGGCTAAACCACCTTTGGTTATAGCTCTTGCACCGTATTCAATTCGTTTTCCGTTTTGAAGAACTTGCGCAAATAGAGGGTGATGCTTTAGCCGTTGAAATTCATCAAACGGGCTAAGGTAAGGGTTACGGTAGTTTAAGTCGGTAATAAGCCCTACTGCGATATGGTTATCACCAAGGTGGTACATAAAAGCGCCACCCGTTGAACTTGATTCGCTTAGTGGCCACCCCAAACTATGCATCACTCTTCCTTGTTGATGCTGTTGTTTGGGAACCTGCCAAATTTCTTTTATCCCTAATGCGTAATGTTGCGGTTGTTTGTGCCTATCGAGCTTAAGTTGTTTGATTAGCGCTTTTCCTAAATGCCCTCTACTACCTTCGGCAAAAATAGTGTAACGCGCATTAATCAGCATACTGGGTTGATAGTTTTCTTTTTTGTTACCTTGTTTGTCTAATCCCATTGCTTTGGTTGTAATCCCCTTTACGGTGCTCATGTAAATGGGTAAATCGGCATTATCGCTTGTTACGCTGTCACTCCTTTGGTGTTCAAACTGTATTTTGTCAGCGCAAAAGCCAGGGTAGATTTCGACACCCAATAGCTCGGCTTGTTTTGCTAGCCAACGGCATAACTCACTTAAGCTAACAATATAATGGTCGTGATTTTCAAACACTTTTGGACGTAATAAAGGTGGGATTGAAAATACTGATTGTGAGTTGGTTAACCAATAAAACTCATCATGTTTTACTTTGGTGCGGACTGGGCAATCAGTATCTTGCCAGTTTGGTAATAATTCGTTGAGTGCGTGGGGATCAAATAAGGCGCCAGATAAAATATGTCCGCCGATTTCGGCACTTTTTTCTATTACAGCAATAGAGAATGGTCGCTGATGCTCTTTGGCTAATTGCGCAAGTTGGATAGCACTAGCAAGCCCGGCAGGTCCTGCGCCGACGATTAAAACATCAAAAGAGATACTGTCTTGAGCACTTTCTTCCTCTGCCATAGATGACTCCTTTATTGCTTCATTTAACTATAGTCCAGTTGACGTAAACGTAAATTCAACTAGGCTCAAAGAAACAAAGGCATTCCAGTATTAGCCGTTAAATCAACGACTTCTTATTAGAGGTATGTGATATGGCAGAATCTACAATCCGTATATTAGTGGCGATTAAGCGCGTGATTGATCCTTATGTAGCGATCCGTGTTAAGGATGATAATAGTGGTATTGACGATCATAATGTGAAGAAAGCCATTAATCCTTTTTGTGCAATCGCACTTGAACAAGCCGTACAGTTTAAAGAACAAGGGATAGCGTCAGAGGTCGTTGTTGTTTGTATTGGGGATGATAGTTGCAATGAATCATTAAGGACGGCACTCGCGCTAGGGGCCGATAGCGCTATTCATATCAATACTAATCAAACTGAAAGTGACGATGTAACAAATATCACCCCGCTAAAAATAGCAATGCTGTTATCTGTATTAACTATACAGAACAAGAGTGATGTGGTGTTAATGGGGAAACAGTCTATTGATGGAGATAACAATCAAACACCTCAAATGCTGGCGGGAATATTAGACTGCCCACAAGCGACTTATGCTTCAGAGATTAACTATGACAACCCTTCGATATTAGATGAGCTTATTGTGACTCGTGAAGTCGATGGTGGTCTTGAAACTTTGGCGGTTAAAGTTCCTTGTGTGATTAGCTGCGATTTACGACTTAATACACCCAGATTTGCATCACTTCCAAATATTATGAAAGCGAAAGCTAAACCATTAACGACTATTTCGTTGCAAGACTTTATTGAAAAAAATAGCGTGCAGTACCCATCGCTGGAAAATCTGATAAAGACAACGTCTCAAACAATACTTCACTATAACGCGCCAAAACCACGGACAGCTGGGGTTATGGTCGACAATGTTGATGCACTTATTGATAAGTTAAGTCATGAAGTAAAGGTGATCTAATGAAGACAGCAAACATTTTGATTATCGCAGAGCATGATCATCAGAATATTTCGTTAGCTACACGTAAAGTTGTTACTGCGGCAGCTTCATTACAGTGTTTTAGCAAGGGGTTAAGTATCCATATTGTCGTGGTTGGTTTTCAATGTGAATGTGTTGCACAGCAGGCAGCAGAGTTAGCCGATATTGATAAAGTGTTATTGGTGGATGATGTTTGTTATCAGCATGGTTTGGCAGAAAACGTCTCTAAGGTCATTAAGGATATTGCATCAAACTATAGTCATATTTTTATGAGCAGTAGCACATCAGGTAAAGATCTATTGCCGCGAGTATCTGCGATGTTGTGTATAGAGCAATTATCCGATGTGATGGCATTTACTGGTTTAGATGCAGTCGTTCGTCCTATTTATGCCGGTAACGTAACGGTTGAGGTTAAGTCTTGTGAGGCTGTTATGGTGGCAACAATTCGCAGTGCTAGTTTCGAGCCTTGTGGGTTATCGGAGCAACCCGCCGAGCAAGAATTGCTAAAGATAAGTCATTCATTAACCCGTACCCGATTTGTCAGTATGCAAACGAGTAACCATGAGCGACCAGATCTTACTACAGCACGTGTTGTGGTCGCAGGTGGGCGAGGTGTTGCAAGTAAAGATGGATTTTTATTGATTGAGCAATTAGCAGATACCTTAGACGGTGCGGTTGGTGCTTCTCGCGCAGCCGTGGATGCTGGATTCGTACCTAACGATTACCAAGTAGGGCAAACCGGGAAAATTATTGCTCCAGAACTTTATATTGCTGTTGGGATCTCGGGTGCAGTTCAACATATTGCTGGGATAAAAGATGCAAAAGTGATTGTGGCTATTAATAATGATCCTGATGCAAGTATATTTTCTTATGCCGATTACGGTTTAGTGGGAGATTTATTCGATTTAGTCCCTGAGCTTTCATCTAAATGTAAATAGGGTGTGTTGAGAATAATTTTTCACATTTTATCTTAAAAGGGATGAGTATGTTTCTTAAGCAATACAAGTTATAGAAACTGATCCTTGTTTAAAAAGCACTCTAAATGATGGCATTTTTGTTATATTTGTAAGTTAAATGAAATATTTATAGGTATTCACTAATTATCACTTCCTTTTTGGTTTAAAATACTAGTAATTTATGGTTGAGTGGTTCATTAATCTACTGTTAAAGTTAAATATTATTTTTCATTATCGTTGTTGTATTTTTATTCTATTTTAAAATCATAGGCTTATTAAAAAACAAATCTTATAGCAATTTAGTGCTAATTTGATATGTGAATAGTTATTCCTTATAAGTAATGCCAGTATTCATTTACTGAATGAAAAACGAATTAAAAGGAATAATTATGAGAAGAGACTCTAGCACATTACTAGGACACCCTAAGGGGCTGTTCTTATTGTTTGGTACTGAACTATGGGAGCGATTTTGCTTTTATGGCATGCGCGCCATTCTTGTCCTTTATTTAACTTCAAAAACAATGGACGGTGGTTTTGGCTGGACAGCAAAAGATGCGCTAAGTCTTTACGCGACTTATACCGGACTTGTCTATCTTACTCCTCTCATCGGTGGTTGGATTGCCGATAACTTTTTAGGACAACGCCGTTGCGTCATGATAGGTGGTGTGGCAATGGCTGCTGCACAATTTGTTCTTGCATTACCTAACTCGGTTGTTGGGGATTCTGCATTGCATGTTTTTTATGCTGGCCTAACGTTGATGATCATCGGTAATGGTTTATTTAAAGCCAATATCTCAACTATGGTTGGTGATCTTTATGATGAAGGTGATAACCGTCGTGATGGTGCATTTACCATTTTCTATATGGGTATCAATTTAGGTTCGCTACTTGCTGGTATTATTGCAGGTACAGCTGTAACAATCTGGGGTTATAAAGCAGGCTTTGCAACTGCTGGTATCGGTATCTGTATTGGTTTAACGCTTCAAATGTTATTTGCACGTCGTTATTTGGGCGATATTGGTATTGAGGCTGCGGCTAAACGTGATGCAGCTAAAAACAAGTCAGGTAAAAAAGAGCCATTAACAAAAGTTGAACGTGATCGCTTAAAAGTTATTATGGTCATGGGTCTGTTCGTTATTGTCTTTTGGGCTGGCTTTGAACAAGCCGGTGGATTGATGAACATTTACACCCAACAGTATACAGATCGTATTATTGGCAGCTTTACTGTACCAACAGAGTGGTTCCAATCACTTAACCCGTTCTTCATTATTACGTTAGCGCCTGTTATTGCTTCATTATGGGTAAAAATGGGCTCGAAGGAGCCAAGCTCACCAATTAAATTTGCAGCAGCATTGTTCTTCCTAGCAATTGGCTTCCTATTCATGGTGGGAGCAGCGTTAGAACAAGGTGGTGATTTAACTGTTAAAACATCAATGCTATGGCTTGTAGGTGCGTATTTCTTCCATACATTGGGTGAACTATGTCTATCACCAATCGGTTTATCGATGGTAACGAAACTTGCACCATTACGCTTATGTTCACTACTAATGGGTGTGTGGTTCTCGTTTAACGCATTAGCGAACTATGCGGCGGGTATTATTGGTTCACATATTGGCGATGCTGGTGCGCTATCTATCTTTGGTGGTATCGCAATTGCTGCAACGCTATCAGGTCTTATTCTTATCGTGTTCTCAGGAAAGTTAGTTGACTGGATGCACGGTGCAGAAGGTCAACCAACAACGGCAATGAAAGAAGCGGAAGCTAAACTTGCAGAAGCAAATTAAAATTTAAACGATTCATCTCTTCGTTTAGCCCATAGTTAGGAATAGCTATGGGCTTTTTTGTTATATAAGGTAATCTTGTTTAACTGCATGCGCTGAAGTAACTGCGAATGCTGAAAAATAAGTGCTAATGGAGTAATAATTTTTTCATGTTTCATTCTATTGTAGATAAATATAAATCCTACTAAAACAGTTGGTTAACTGTTTTCTTGGAAGTCTTTATAATTATCCCTCAAGGAATACACTAATAATTCATTGTTCTTATGTTAATTGGATAGTGTTTTAAATAGACCGGTAGCAATGTTTAACAATCACTACCGATCTTTGTCGACATTAAAGGCTTTTGAGTTTATATATCATCCATGATGTCAGAAGTAAGCTACAAAAAGGTAATGCGACCCATACACCGTCAACGCCAAAAATATGCGCGAACGTAAAGATAAAAATAGAGATCAAAATTAACTTTCCACCAGTTAATATCGACGCTTCTTTTGCCATGTTAATTGATTGGAAATAGGTCGCACCAATAAGTAATAATCCTTCGAAAGGTAATCCCCAGAAATAAAGGTGCATACCGTTTATAGCAACAGGTTGAAGCAGTTGATTATCACCTGCGAATAAATACACGACATAATCGGGTAAACTATAGAGGATTGTGACGCCAATAAGCGCGACAGCAAGAGTAACAGCAAAAGCAAGGTTTCGTGCTTTGATCACACGATCTTTTAAACCTGCACCTGTATTAAAACTGGTGATCGGTTGTGTGCCTAATGCAATGCCTTCGAAAATTAAATAGAAGAAAGCCTCTGTATAACTCACGATGCTGTAGGCAGCAACATGAATCGGTTTACCGACCATCAAGAAAGCTTTGTTGTGTAAAATTAGTACGACAGATAGGTACATGTACATGAGTAAACTTGATGTTCCGAGTTGTAAAATTTGTAAGCAGGTATCAAGTTTAAGTTTTAGGCTGTCCCAATGAATTCGTAGTGCTGATTTGTTGCTAAAGAAATGCTGTAAACACAAGATGCTGGTGGCGGCTTGAGATAGCATTGTGGCAATAGCTGCGCCTGTTAATCCCCAAGGGATCACCACAATAAATAGCCAGTCTAAGAAAATATTCAGTAGACCACCGAAAATCATGATGTAAGTCACGCGTTTGGGTTGTCCATCATTACGTAATAGTGATGAAAATGCCATTGAGATGATGGCAAAGAAACCCATACTGAAGTACCAGAAGAGGTAATCTTCTGCCATTGATAGGATCTCTCCCTTTGCGCCAACCCATTGCAGTATGTCTGTGCCAAATGTGATCCCTAATCCACAAATAATCATTGCTGCTATTAGGCATAAGCTGAATGCGTTACCAACAATATTTCTCGCTTCCTCTGTTTTATCTTCCCCCAGCTTTATCGAAACTAATGCCGATGCACCCATACCAATAAGAGCACCTATGGCGTAAAGAATGGAGCCAATCGGATAGCCAAGTATAATTGCTGCAAGTCCGTCTTCACCAATAAAGTGGCCAACAAACATGCCATCGACAGCAACATAAATGCCGGTGATCAACATGGAAGCGATAGTGGGGAGCGTATAACGCCAAAATAAACGAAAAATAGAATCGTCACGTAATGATAAAGGTTGAGACGATGAGACAGACATAAGAACATTCCGTGTATGGTGATAGGAGATATCACACTAAAACCGTTTAAGTTAAATTACACTTATTCGGTTAGACTAAAAATTTGGCGCATTTTAATCGGAATGGGGAGTTAGTCAATCTTATAAATTGCAGTTAAGAATAGATAACGTAAAACAGGGGATTGATTATCATGACGTACAAAAGGATGTTTAAGAGACATGCTGCCATTTGTTAAATGAAAGCGTTGTTTTACCGACTCAGCAAAACTGCTCTCACTGGGTTGAAGCTTGATTCCTGTTGCAGCATATTCAAGATGATTATCAGGTAATTCACCAAGCCACCAAGCGGGAATTTCCTTACTCGCTTTACTGCGATCGAACCAATGATCAGCAATCACCATAAGGTAATGTTCACCATGAGTAGAAAAGTTACGTTGTACTTGCTCAATGGTACTAAGTAATGCATCTCTACGGGCTTTATTGGCACTAATGAAGTGATGAGCAATCACCCAGATATATGACTGTTCGTGCTGTAAGCAATAGATAGCTTGCGATGCATGTTGGCTTTGATCTGTGTGGGTAATTTTGACAGGTGTGTTTTGTTGGGCACAATTAGCTGCAATACGGCGGCAAAGTGTTTTCGCTAAATGATCTTCTTGCATGCCTCGGCTATGAATCGTTGGGTAGTGTTGCTCACATAGCAACATGCAATCGTGAGCAAATTCCTCAAGGCTCGTTGCTAAAATATCACTGAACAAAATGAATGACCTTCATGAAATAACATACACAACAACTAAAGATGCAAGGAGTTTATCGTAGCATAAAATTTTGCAATGTCATGTAATTCATGAGGTTTTAATAATAAATGACAAGTTGATAAAAAAAGACCTGTACCAATTGGGATTTAGGTACAGGTTACTAGACAGTGAAAAGCATTCACTAAAATTAATAGGTGTTGTGTGGATTAATTTGATGTCGTCGTTTTCTGATCTCTGTTGATACCAAGGTTAGTCAATCCACGTTTAAATTTGTCTCTGCGACTTAATAAAAGCAAGCTTGCAATAACGATATAGATGGCTGGTTCAATAATACCAGATTTGACAGACCATAAATAATGAATTGGACTCAATAATAAAGCAAGGTATACCCAGTTATGAAGTTTTTGCCAGCTTGCTCCTAATATACGTTGTAACTTCTGAGTAGAAGTCAAAGTCAATAATAATAAAATTAGCCAGCTAATTGCGCCAATAGCTAAATACGGACGTTGAGTGATTTCCTCACCGACTAAAGCCCAATCAAAACCTAGGTCAAGCGAGACATAAACACTCAAGTGTAGCAATGCCCAAAAAAAGCTATATAAGCCCAATACTCTCCGTGTTTTTACCAAAGCCCCTTGTTTTAAATACATGGCAATTGGACTAATAAGCATTGTAATAAATAATGTATTCAATGCCGCTTTTCCTGTGAAGTGCTCAATGTCCTTAACTGGATCAGCACCAAAACCACCATTGAATGTTTGGAGAACTAATACAGTAAGAAAGAATAAGCTAACGGCATGAATTATTACTTTCAGCCAAGTAATATGTTGAGGGGTTAGCTTTAAAAAACGCTTCTTTCTTTGAGATTTCATTATTAGTAGTTCCTTTTTAGATCCATGCCTTTATACAAGCTCGCAACAGCATCCGCATAACCGTTAAACATGGTGGTAGGCTGACGTCGACTACTGAATATATTCCCTTCTCCTATAAAACGTTCACTTGCTTGACTCCAACGAGGATGATCGACTGTTGGGTTTACATTGGCATAAAAGCCATATTCATCAGATGCTAAGATGTTCCATGTTGTTGGTGGCTGTTTGTCCGTTAACGTAATACGTACAATCGATTTAATGCTTTTGAAGCCATATTTCCAAGGTACGACTAAACGAAGTGGAGCGCCATTCTGTGGCGGGAGAGTTTTACCATATAACCCAACAGACAAGAGTGTAAGAGGGTGTAGCGCTTCATCAAGGCGTAATCCTTCCACATACGGATAATCAATGCCGCCACCTAATGAGCGAGATGCTTGTCCTGGCATTTGCTTTGGATCATAGAGGGTCTGAAACGCGACATATTTCGCGCGACTAGTAGGATCGGCACGTTTAATAATATCGCTTAAGCTAAAACCAATCCACGGAACATTCATAGACCATGCTTCAACACAACGTAGCCTGTAAATGCGCTCTTCTAATGGAAACAAAGAAAATAAGTCATCATAGTTAAGCGTTAAGGGTTTATTAACAAGGCCGTCAATCTTTACTTGCCATGGATCAGTAACAAAATTTTCAGCCCGAATAGCAGGTGATGATTTATCCGTACCAAACTCATAAAAGTTATTATATTGAGTGATCTTATTTTCCGGTGTGAGTGAAAGCTTTGGATCAGATAACGGTGATTTTATTGTAGAAAGTGGACGACGGTTATCGATCGTTTTCTGAACGTCATTTGAGAACACATCAAAAATCCCCGCCGTTGCATTAGAAGCTAACGGAAGACTTGCTGCTGCAATACCTAACTTTTTTAAAATATCGCGGCGTTGATGATAAATGGACTCTGGCGTGACATCATTTTCACTTAAATCCCATTTGTTTGTTCTCTTAATTAGCATAACGTTCCCTACGAAAATTGGCTTAAATTAGTAGACCTGATAAAAGCTGTAAAAATTTCATACGATACAAATTATTTGAAATTTCAATAAACAGTACGTAAGAAGTCTGAGTAGTAGATGCTATATAATGAATTTTTATTTTGGAGGAATGAAGGTGGCAAGACATTCATATGACGCTGATCTTGAACTACAGCATATCTATATTGAAGTGCATGCGGAGCGGTATCATCACCTTAAAGCATTTATAGAAGCGTATTACTGTTTTACCCATGGTGCCGTCACCAAACAAGATAAGCCTGATTGGCAAGCAATTTTTGATGTAGGTATTCGAACAACAAATGCTGCGAAGATCATGGATCGTAAATTGCTTATAAGAGATATGTTAGTGCCGTTATCTGTATTAATTGGTTATATGAAAGCCATGGTAAGAGATGATATTTTGACGATTGAAGGTTTGCGTAATTTATTAAATGAGCAATTGAAGTATGTGGTAATGACTCGTGAAGAATATGCTTATTTATCCAAGCAAGGGCTACGCGATGCAATGCCAATAAGCTTTTACCTACGTGAGCATAAACACTATAAGCAGATTTCAGCGCGTTATGATGTGGCAGGTATCACATTAGTCAAGTAGGTCGTATGAAAATACTGCGTATCTATTGATAGTCGTAAATAGCGCATATATTCTTGGCTTACATGTGTACGCTGAATGTAGAGTGATTATAGGATGACAACTCAACAGCAAAAACCCCCTGTACTTTGGTTAAATGTCGCCGTGTTTAGTGTGACGTTACTTGTTGCGATAATTGGTGTTCCGCTTTATGCGTACCAATATGGTTTCGATTGGACACAAATATTAATGTTAGTTGTAGCATTTAGCTTTTGTGGTATGTCTATTACGGCGGGATATCACCGTTTATGGTCACATAAAACTTATCAAGCTAATGCAATGCTCCGTTTCATTTTTGCAATTGGCGGTGCATTTGCTTTGCAAAATAGTATCTTGCATTGGTCTTCAGATCATCGTATTCATCACCGCCATGTTGATAACAATGATAAAGATCCTTATTCAGCGAAAAAAGGTTTCTTTTATAGCCATATTGGCTGGATGTTACGTGATTACCAAGGGAGCCGATACCATGACTACGACAATTGCCGTGATTTACAAAAAGATAAAATAGTAATGTGGCAGCATAAATATTATTTATGGCTGGCGATGGGTACCAATTTTGGTATTCCATTAGCTTTCGGGTTTATTCATGGTGATATTTGGGGGGCACTATTGCTTGTTGGCTTTCTCCGATTAGTACTCAGCCATCATACGACTTTTTTCATCAATTCATTGGCGCATATTTGGGGGTCTCAGCCTTATACTGATAGAAATACCGCACGTGATAACGGATTATTGGCTTTTTTAACTTTTGGTGAAGGTTATCATAACTATCACCATATTTTTGAAAATGACTATCGAAATGGTATTTGCTGGTGGCAGTTTGACCCAACTAAATGGTTGATTAAGGCCTGTTCATGGATAGGTTGGACAAGAAATTTAAAAGTTACGCCTGCTGACCGAATTGAAAAAACCAAAGCAAAAATGCAATTTAAACGAATCCAACAACAATTGAGCAAGATGCCGAACAATGTTGCAAGGCTGACTCAGCTTCAGCAAGAGTATGAAGCTTTGATTGCTAAGATTTCAGATTATTATCAAGCCAAAAAGCGTTTACTGGATCTTGAGAAGCAAAAAATTGCCAATAGCTATGATGATTTTGAGTTTATGCAGCAGTATAAATCTATGCAAGCCCGACTAGAACAACAACGGCGTGCATGGAAAGGTTTGATGCAACAATATACGACGTAGCTTGCTAAACCCCATAGTATTGAAACAGTAATTAAAGAGTTGTTAAGTTTACCGTAACTTAACAGCTCTTTTTTTGTATAAACGGTATAGTAGTATAGATATAATTAATTTTACTATTATTCGCATAGTTAAGTTATGTAACTGATTGATTAAAATGATCTGCTTAATCTAAAACATAACCCTCGCTAGTAGAAATTGCTTATATAAAGTACTATGGATTGTAGAGATTTGTTTATAGTTTGTATTAGAGAGTAATACTGACTATGCAACAAAATGTTTGGGTTTGTTGCAAATAGACTCAGGAATTTTTTAACGGAGACATCGTTTTGTACCGCGCATTGCTTCTTTCACTTACTTGTTTGGTATCTTCTGCTGTAAATGCAATTGAATATCAATTACCAACCGATGGTAGTAATATCGTTGGTACACCTAACTATTACGAAGTACAAAAAGGGGATAGTCTTGCTGATATCGCCAATAAGTATAATGTTGGTTTTTTAGGTATGATGGCTGCGAATAAAGGTATTGATCCTTTTCTTCCTGCTCCTGGACGTTTACTTGAGGTACCAACCAAGGTTGTATTACCAGATGTTGCTCACAAGGGGATTGTAGTCAATCTTGCGGAACTTCGTTTGTATTACTTTCCAAAAGACGATGCATCAAAAGTTTATATCTTCCCTATTGGTATCGGTCGAGTTGGACGTGAAACCCCAAGTATGACAACAAGTATCAATGAAAAAGTGAAGAATCCAACATGGACACCGCCTGCTTCTATTCGTAAAGAACATGCCGCAAGAGGTGATATTCTTCCCGCAGTTGTACCGGCAGGGCCTGATAATCCGTTAGGCGACTATAAAATGCGTTTAGCTTATGGTCATGGAGAATATCTAATTCACGGCACTAATAAAGATTTTGGTATTGGTATGCGTGTTAGTGGTGGCTGTATTCGTATGAACCCATGGGATGTTGAGTGGTTATTTCCACACGTTGCGTTAGGCACACAAGTGCGCATTATTAATCAACCTGTAAAGTATTCAGTTGAACCTAACGGACAGATCGTTGTTGAAGTACATGCGCCATTATCGAAAGATGAATCACAAATGGGTGAAAAGAAAGTTGTAACGGCACCTGCGAAATTGATTGATGACTTGAATTACGATAATGATGCTTATCAGGTACTTACTAAGGCATTAGATAACCAAAGTGGTATTCCTGTTGTTTTGAATTAATTATATTTGAAATGATATCAAACGAGAGCATATGCTCTCGTTTTTTTTATCTAAATATTGTGTGTAATAACGATGGTGGTGGATTTGGTGAAGCATATGAATAATTGTATTAATAGATGATGTAATATGTGACAGAAGCTTTGAACCCTCATTGTTATTAGGTGAGAGTATATAAGTATACGAATTAAGAGAGTTTAAATTTAACTTATCAACCGTAAGATCGTTTCTTCTACTTAGGTTAAGTTACAAATTAAAACGGATTAAAGGGAAGTTTTGCTGCTTAGAATAGGGAGCTGAATACTTGATAGAGGCAATTAATGTTAAGTATTAAACAGAGGAATGATTGATACCATGAATGTATTTATTGGTCTTTCTTATGACAAAAAAAGAGATGGCTTATAAAAAGCCATCTCCTTAAAGTACTTAAGCTAAGACAAATTACTTAGTGTAAGAACCAGCAATGTTGTCGATACGCTTGTTAGCACGCATAGCTTCTTGGTAAGCCGCGTCTGATGCTGCACGAGAGTCGTTTACAGCGCTAACGATTTGGTCTTGTTGACCTTGTAGTGCACTTACTTGCTCAGCTAAAGTGTCTACTTTGTTAGTAAGAGTTTGCATTTTGTCTGCTTCAGTGCTTGAACAACCTACTAAAGATGCAGATAGTAGAAGACCAGCTAAGATAGTTACAGTACGTTTCATTTTTTATAAATCTCCATATTGATTGTGCCACTACAACTGAGTGTGAAAGATTGAGTTGGCAAATTCATTATGGCATAACTTCTTAAAATTGCTCATTAATTTT
The DNA here is from genome assembly GCF_003026135.1 of Photobacterium sp. GB-36. NCBI lineage: Bacteria > Pseudomonadati > Pseudomonadota > Gammaproteobacteria > Vibrionales > Vibrionaceae > Photobacterium > Photobacterium sp. GB-36. Next base: position 83,710 of record NZ_PYNY01000016.1, read on the forward strand.
TTTCGGTTAGATCAAAAAATTCACGTAAACACTGAATTTTTGGTTAAAAAATAAACAATTATGACATTAAATTTTCATACCGTTTTAGTGACTAACTATGCGTAATGCCGCTTGTAATAAGGGCTGGCGCTATATTTATGACTTCAAATAAATTAAAACGTCAGGTTTATGTAAAAAAAATATATTAACAAAAAAAGAAATATAACAGGCGAATTAATGAACGAAAATGCAAATAGAAAATGAGAGTAAGTTCACATGATTTTGATTATCAATTTCGTATCTAAATATCGCTCAATGTTAACTTAGTTGTATATATTGTTGTGTCGTTCATGATTATGATGCATTGGGTACACTTTTAATGATGTTAGGAATTACGGAAATAAGTGGTGCAGGGCTAAGAAGGTGTGGCACTTTATCAATAAGTTCACCGTTAGGTAATAAGAAGTAAAAATAGGAATTGTGATCAATCGTATATTCAAGCGCTGAATCTTTTAAATCTGTCCGTATGTAAAGTACACCGTATTTCTCAGCGAGTTCCTTCGTTTGTTCTTGCGTTCCTGCCATACCTGAAATAGATGAATGGAAATGTTTTGCATAGTTAGCCGTTTTTACTGCAGTATCTCGCTCTGGATCTAATGTTATAAATATTGGCCAGATGTTTTGGCGTTGCTCTTCAGGAATTTGTTTTAAGGCTGCAGACATAACTGCTAATGATGTTGGACATACATCTGGACATTGTGTGTAGCCAAAATAAACTAAACGTATTCTTTGATCTTCGGGATTATAGAGGTCAACGGCCTCGTTGCCTGATTCTAGAAAATTTAGAGGGTAATGAGGCTCTATAGCGAGTGATGGGTCGCGGCTATCAAGTATATAGCTTGTTGTTAGTCCTGCGATTAATGCGATGGCTAGAATAACCCATTGGTATTTCATTTGTTTATCCTTAAACAAGTTTAATCGTACAACTGTGATTATGCTTTTAGCTATCTTATAAGTGTAGGTATGTTTAATACTTTTGTGAGGTATATTTATCCTTGCTCTAAAATATAGAAATGATAAAAAAAGCAGCCAGATGGCTGCCTTCTTCAATGAGCGTTATAGGTAAATTATTTTTGCTCAGTTGCTGCAAATTTTTCTAATCCCCAAACAACCAGAATACCTAAAACCATTGCACAAATAGCGTATCCGATCAGTGCGGGTTGTCCAGTGACTTGCTCGAAGTTAAACGGTGATAAGTTATGTTCAAGTAATGGTACTTGTTCACCATGTGAATTTACACGCCAACTCACCACTTCTTTCCAAGGCCAGATCTTATTTAATGTACCGATCATTAAACCAGTTAAGAACGTTAGTGCAATATCACGGTAGCTACGAAGAATCCATGATAAGAAGTGAGAAAACGTTAATAGCCCTGCAGCACAACCTATTGCGAAAAGACCAAGCGTAACAACATCAATAGATTTAGCTGCCGCAAGGATCGGTGCATACATACCTAGCAGGAGTAATATAAAGCTTCCAGATATTCCAGGTAAAATCATGGCACAAATTGCAATAGCACCTGCAATAAGTACATTGATAGGTGTTGGCTCCATTGCGACAGGGTGAAGGACGGTAATTCCATAAGCAAATACTGCACCGATAACAATGGCAATGAATCGATTAATCGACCATTTTTCCACTTGTTTGAACATATGAATAACAGAGATAATGATCAAACCAAAGAAAAATGACCATAATGGAATTGGATGTGTTTCTAGCATCCAAGTAATGAGTTTAGCGAAGGTAAAAATACTGGTTAGAATACCGGCGAATAAACAGATCAAAAATGTACCGTTGATATGTTCAAATGCGCCTTTAAGCCCTTCTTTTCGAATGATGCCAATAAGCGATGGGTTAATACGACGGATGCTCTCAAGTAAGGTGTCGTAAATACCAGTGATAAAGGCGATAGTACCACCAGAAACCCCAGGGACAACATCTGCAGCCCCCATAGCCATGCCTTTTAGAAAGGTGAAAAGTTTAGTCATTAGATTATGTATCTCTATGATAGCCAAAAACATTTGGTGCATTATATAAGTAATGAGAAAGATACTACCATAAATCTTACTTTTAATATCTTGGGTTATTTGTAACAAAAGCATGACTGATAGTAATAAATGAAGTGACGATAAATTCTTTGACTAGTTGTTATAAAGCGGCAAGTTTGACTTTTATTGCACTTTTAGCGAAATCAGCAAAGCGTTCACATGGTTGCTGATGAAAAGTGAAATTTGCTTGATCATTGCCAATAATATCAAGCAGTAATAGTTCTGCTTGATATTTAGCTTCTAATAATTGGTCATTATTAAAATAGCTAAGTACAGGTGAAATCAGCTTTTTATCTACTTTTTGTAAAGAATAATAGCATTGGTTAATTGCGATATTATCATTGAATAACTCTAAGGCTTGAAAACGAGTTTTGATTTGCTCTTGTGAGTGTAATAATCGTAGGAGTTTATCCCAGCGCTCTGCTGCTAATATTCCCATAGCTACATACTCTGAACGTTGGTAACTTTTTAATAGCATACGCTCATAGTCATCTCGAATACCATTATCATTAAGATCTGAACCAAATAATTTAGTATGGTCGGTGGTGTCTGGCATTGTATAAGGACGAGGCACTTGATGGCTGCTGACATTCTTATCAGCCAAGATTTCAAGTGCTCTAAATTGGTTAAGAGGAAGATCTACATTATGCTGTGTGATTTTTTCAGGAGATAATTTTATTACGCGAGGTATATCTTCGTCTGCTTTTGCAGTTAAGGCTGGAAAATATGAAAAAAATAATAAAGCTATAGTGAATACTTTTTTCATATGATGCGTTCTTTGCTCCCATTGATTGTATTTTTATTTAATCATTACGCTATTTTATATAAAGAGCAAATTTATCTTAATGAAAATGAGATCGTAAGATAATAAAAGAATGGTAGTTGTAATAATGAGTATTAAAATTCTCGTTTTCGGTCACGTTCTTCTACAAATTACTTTAAAAACATGAGTCTATGATGAAATGAAAAGACAGCTGTTATGTTCAGCTTCGATTTAGTTTAGAACTCTATACTGTATGTGTAAATTAAGAGTAGAAAACATCAAATTATCTAATAAAAGATATTTACTCATATTATATTGTAATATAGGAATGATATGCCAGAGCACATATTCGAAGTGTTATTAATTATAGCTGCAATAGTTATTGCGTTAAGTGTATTTTTAATAGCTGTTACAAATTATGCTTAGCTCTCTATCAAAGAGTTATAACACAAGATAATGTGTTAAAAAGTTTGATAGAGAGCCTAAATAATTACGGGTTTTGCTCTGCTAGTTTTTCCATCATTCGGTTATGTACAACTTCAACAATCAGATCTGGTTGGAACTTAGAAATAAATTTATTGCATCCTACTTTCACTGTCATTGCTTCATTGAAACTTCCACTCAATGATGTATTAAGAGTAATGTATAAGTTTGACATGCGAGGATCATGACGAATTTTATGAGTAAGTCGATAGCCATCCATTTCAGGCATTTCTGCATCAGTAAACATCATCAATATTTCATCGGTTACCGTTTTACCTTCATTACACCATTGATCTAATAGGTTATAGGCTTGCTGGCCATTGTTTGCTTCAAATACTTCGATGCCAATTTGAGCGAGTGTTGACTTAATTTGATTACGTGCAGTAGGGGAGTCATCAACAATAAGAATTTTATGTCCTTGTAGATGCTGACTGATATCTCTGCTCAATAATTCATCAGAAATTTTAATATTGTAATTAATAATATTCGCGAGCACCTTTTCAACATCAATTATACCGACAAGTTGTTTTTGGTTATCACGATGTATTTCACAAATAGCTGTAAGGAAATTATTCTTGCCTACTTGATCGGGTGGTGGCTGAATATCTTTCCATGTCATGTTAACGATATTCATTACTTGTCCGACTAAAAATGCCTGCACCGAACCATTATATTCAGTCACTATTAGGTTACTCAGTTCATTAATATCGGTTTCTTTCATACCTATTGAGGTTCGAAGATCGATAACAGGGATAGATACGCCACGAATAGATGCCACCCCTTTAACATTTATATGAGATCCTGGAAGAGAATTAAGGTGGGGTACTTTAACGACTTCACGGACTTTGAACACATTGATAGCAAATAGTTGCTGGCTGTTAAGCCTGAAGATGAGTAGCTCTAGTCTGTTTTCTCCTACTAATTGGGTTCGTTGATTAACACTGTCAAGAATTGTTGCCATGTTTAACCGTCCTTAGTTAGAGTGATTGGCCTTATAGAGTAATTAAGCTCTATCGACAGATAAAAAGATTTATTGAATGAAATAGAAAGTAAAAAAGAAGGTTTAATGTTAAACAGTGAGCTAACTCTTAATTCTATGATTGTTATTTGAGGATGTAGCAGTATGACTTTAGCTATGATGATCATACAGCTCGTTGCTTCAATGTGACGTAGATTAAATAGACAACAAAAACAGTAGAAAAAAGGGTTAAAATTAACCATTTATTTATATCGCTAAAAAATAACCTCTAATTTTAAAACTTTGGATAAATTAACTCATAATCTGTGATTTTAGTCTTATTGTGATAGTGTTTTCATCTACCTTTCTTCGGGTTTACTGGTAAATCTTCTAAATGTAGCGTTAAAACAAGAATGTTACTTATTTATCAATAGATTAACAATTGGCAGTTATATTAATATAGTCGCCTTTATTTTCAAAGTGTTAAGTGCTTATTGCTTGTTATTTAACAATTAATACATAATTCTTTCAAAAATGAAATCTTTCAATTCATATATACATAATGCGTTCAAAATGAGAAAATATACCTAGTAGCAATATTATTGATTTTTCGCTTCACAATTGGAGAGGCAAATATGAAACTAGCATTGATTTTTTTACTGTCATCGATCGGTGGTGTTTTATCTGGTGACCATTTTCATTCATTTGCTGCCGGCTTTGGTATTGCAGCCATTTCTGTAGGAACAGCATATTGGTTAGCATTTCGTTCAACTCGCTACCCGCAATTAGCATTATTATTACTGTTAATGGGAATGATGGCTAAACTTTCCGTAACGATTGTAGGCGTTATGTGGGGATTAAAAGCTGAAGTGATTAATTCACCGTTTGTATTCTCGTTATCTTACTTATTCTTCTCTATTGTTGTTACATATGGCTACTTCAAATTAAGAGAGTTTCAAATGTCTATGGCTGGTAAGCGTGTTGTTATCAATACACAGCAAGAAGAAAGAGATGAAAGTAACAATAAAACGCCAAGACTCTTATCTCAACTCTCTACTAATTAACTATAAAGTTTAGATAGGGCAATAATTAATCAAATTTTAAGGCCAAGTCAGAGATTGACTTGGCCTTTTTATTTTTAACCTGCTTATAAATAGTCTTTAATCAATAGCTACAGGCTATCGCTAGATAGAAGCAATAAAAAAATCCAACAGTAAGATCACCGTTGGATTTTAATCAGATACAAAGTTAACTATTTTACGTGGCTAACTTAGAAAACGTGTTTACCCATTTGGAAGACGTGCTTAACTTGGTTGTCGTCAGAAAGCAACGTGATGTTCGCTTTGTAGCCTTCTTTTAACATACCGTACTCGTTTTCGATCTTAATCGCTTTTGCAGGGTATAATGTAGCCATACGTAATGCTTCTTCACGAGATAGGCCAACGTGATTAATCAAGTTGTTTAAGCCTTGAATCATTGTAACTGCAGCGCCAGCAATGGTGCCATCCGCGTAGAAACACTTACCATCTTTAACGTAAGCTTTAAGACCTGCCATATTGAACTCAGTCATGTCTGTACCTGCAGGTGCAACAGCATCTGTTACCATGAATAGTTGTTCACCCATGATATCATGTGCAATTCGAACAGAAGGGTATGAAGCGTGAATACCATCTACGATAATACCTGCATGTGGCTTTTTATCGAAAATGTAGCCAACAACGCCGGGCTCACGAGAACCAAGTGGTGTCATTGCGTTATATAGATGAGTTGCCATCTCTAGACCAGATTTCTCATTGACTTGATCGTAAGTGGCGTTAGTGTGACCAAGAGAAACGGTAATACCTGATTCACGAACAATATCGATCACTTTTTGCGATGTATTTTCAGGAGCAACGGTTAATACACAGATTTTATCTGCGTTATCAGCTAGGTATTGCGCTGTTTTTTCGTCAAGTTCACGAATGAATTCTTCACGGTGTGCACCTTTTTTCTCTACGCTGATAAAAGGACCTTCAATGTGAAGACCTAAAATACCTTGTTGTTCTGGTTGCTCTGTGGCTTCAACCATTTCAAGCACTTCAACTAATGAAGTAGCGTCACTTGTGATAAATGTCGGTAAGAACTGAGTTGTACCACTTTTTAAGTTGGTCTCGTTCATGATCTCAAGTGTTTCACTACTGATTGCAGTATTAAGAAGTACGCCACCACAGCCATTAATCTGGAGGTCAATAAAGCCAGCAGATGCTAAGAAGCCTTTACCGTCAACCACTGTATCAGGAAGTTCTGATTGGTTTACATCAGCCATTGGAATGATACGTTGAATAACATCATCTTTGACAAAAATTGCTTGATTGTTAAGAGTCGTTTGTCCATCAAATACATTAACGTTGATAATTGCGATCATGGGTATCTCACTTGTAAATTGGTACTGCTAACAACAAGTGTCACAGTAAATACATCATCTTTATACAATGTCTCGTCAATTGAACTTAAACGGCAACGACACATCGATTGAAAGCATTAAAATAATCTTATTTTTCTATGTGAATTAAGATACCTGTTTAGTTAATGATTCGTCAAATCCTTTCATTAAATAAACAGCAAAAGTACCCATAATTGGCCTTTAAATATTCACTGAAAGCATGGTGGGGAATGATTTTTTTAATTAGACAATAAGTGGGTTATTCTTATTTGTACCGTAATTGTATAGTAATTGATATATATATCATCACTTTATTCCAGGTATATCAGTATGCGCTATCTGTAGGAGGAGATGATTATATGACATTCCCTAAGGAAGTTTAGTAATTGGTTATTGCACTAGGAACATTAGAAGAAAGCATATATTACCACCTAAGATTGTGGTATTGGGTGTCAATGTTTAGTTTTGGGCGGTAACTCGCCGCTGCTTTTTTTGGGGCTGTTTTTTCTGCTGTCTTTTGTCACTAAGTGGCTGCTCGGATATTACAGATGTCGTTGCTCCACAGAGCTTATAACATGGTTTTAGTTTAACTTATTTAGCCATGCCAGTTATTGCCACTATGTTGACGTTATTGATGTTATTGATGTTATTGATGTTATTGATGTTATTGATGTTAAGAATACGACCGCTTGATTAATAAACAACGCTTTTTACTGATAAACAAAAAGGCATGACGCGAGAAGTTATCCTTTTTCTTTTTGCACTCAAGTGGGCATTTGGGCAAAATAGCGCCTTCTCATTATTAGTACTGTTAAAGCGCTTATTTAAGCGTTCGTTACTATCCATACTGTATAGGAGTTGTCATGCTGTGGATTGACTGGCCATTTTTATTGTCTCAGGTGTTATCTCAATTTTCTATTGGCGCGTTTATTGTCATTGGCGTGATTATGCTATCGGGGAAACTATGTTTTGGACAATCTGATAGGGTACTTAAAAACTTTCCCCTGATCTGGTTGTTGTTAATTACTGCAATGTTATTGCGAGAAGGCATGTTAATGCTATCGCAAATCCATAGTCAATCAAGTTTTGGTCTTGATACCTTTTTCTGCTTAACAATTTTGATTTTTACCATGGCTTATTGGTTATGCGAAAAACATTTAATTGGCAGTGATAAATGGCGTAAGTCTTTTTTATTCTTGATCGTGGTTTGGAGTGGACTGTACTTTATTGAAGGGGTGATTAATCATGGTATTAGTTACTCGCTAGCCATTCAATTTATCGCCAATGTTCTTATAGGTGGAAGCTTAGTCGCACATTGTATGTTAGTAAAATCTGAGCATAAGTTAACAAAACTTAATACCTTTTTACCTGTATGTGGTTTAGTACTTGGTGTTGTGACGATACTATCGAATATGCAGGGTATGAGCTTATTGGTACATCAGGCTGAACTCGGCAACTTAACTGGCTTTGTCGTTCGAATTTCAAGTATTGGTTTGATGGTTTTAGCATTAAGCTTATGGTTAATGCCGATTATTACAAAGAGTAAACCCGTTACAGTGATGCTTGCTAGCAGTAGTGTTATTATGTCTGCAGCGAGTTTTCTTATGGCTCTATCAATCTAGTAACTGTTTCAATAACAGCCTTACAATTATCAACCTTTTAAAGGCAAAGCGTTATTCTATAATACGATGCCTTTTATTACCCTTTCAACTAAAGAGGTGAGCGCTGCTTACTTTAACAACGTTCATTTAATTAAATTTAGCAAGGCCTTGAATCTATCGCCATTGGCGATTCGCTGTAATTCGAACAATACCATTTCGGTTGAACTGATTTGTGCACCTGCACGTTGCATTTTATTCACTGCAATCTGTTTGTTTTCTTCTGTCCGTGAACTTATCGCATCACTTACTACAGTGACTTGGTAGCCTTCAGAAATCAGATCAATAACGGTTTGATAAACACAAATATGTGCTTCAATGCCAATAATGATGATCGACTTACGTTGTTTTAATTGTAGTTGCTCTACAAAACTAATATTTTGAACGGCACTAAAGCTTTCTTTAGAAATGGGCGTTAATCCTTGCTGAGTAAGAGGTTGTGCTATTTGAGGAATCGTTGCGCCAAGTTTATCGGGTAACTGTTCAAGCCATAATGTTGGTAAGTCAAAGAGTTCGGCGCCTTTTACCATAATTTCAGCTTGTCGAAAAAAGTGGTCCTTTTGGTGCATTAGTTGCGCGAGGTTGCCTTGTATGTCAACCACAACCAATATTGAATGGTGAATATCAAGCATTGCGCGATTCCTTATGTCTATTGAAAAAGTAATGGTTTGTAACCATATTGCTCTTTACAGTGTTGTTTAGAAACGGAACAATGCAAAGTGACTAACGTAAAATAATTGTAAACAAAGGAAGTATTGTCAGATTATGGCTGAGAGAAAATCAAACCCGTTAAGTGAAATTGTTTTTAACGTTATTATACCGTCAGTGATTCTGATGAAGTTTAGTGGCGGTGATCAACTCGGTGCGGTAGGCGGATTACTAGCAGCATTGGCATTCCCTGTTATTTTTGGCGGTTATGAGCTTATTCGTTATAAGAAATATAACTTTATAGCTTTGCTAGGTATTGTCAGCGTTCTTCTAACAGGCGGTATAGGTTTACTTGAACTTGATACTAAGTGGTTAGCGATTAAAGAAGCCTTGATCCCTGGACTTATCGGAATTGTTGTTTTTGGCTCAACATTTACCAAGTTTCCAGTTGTACGCAAATTAGTATTAAATGACAGCGTGCTTAATTTAGGGCTCATAAATGAGCGTTTAAAAGAAAAGAACAACGAGCATTTATTTGATCGCTGTCTAACGCAGTCTAATTACATGTTTGCTAGCACGTTTCTTTTTTCATCTGTGATGAACTATATTCTGGCGACAGTGATTGTAACCAGCAAATCAGGAACTGAAGCATTTAATGAAGAGTTGGGACGTTTAACATTGTTAAGTTACCCGATGATAGCAATTCCATCTATGTTGATGATGATGGGTATATTCTATTTTGTATGGCGTCAAATTCGCCGTATGACACAGCTAGAAACGGCCGAGATATTTAAGTCGCAGTAATGTCGTTTTTCATCAAAATGTAAGCAGTGAATCACTCACTGCTTTTTTTGTATCAAAGTAAGGTGTGTTACCGTTTTATTTTTAAGATAATGCTTACAGGGAAAACATAATTCAAACTTTTGAGTAATAATTTAGACATGTAGTTTAAAAACGGACATGTCATGAAGCTAACCTCAATAATATTCACATCACTAGTAATAACGGCTTGCTCAACGATTGAAGTGGCTAACTCTTCAGATAAAGAAGGAATGAAGTTTGTTGATAAACATTGCGCTAACCACCCGTCCCAACGAGGTTCTCATTTCTTTAGCTCATTTCTAGATACCCAATATCAAAAAATTACAGAGCTTAAAGGTTTTATTAGTGATCAAAATTACAAGCAACTCCATATTGCCTTGTCACAATTTAACGAGCACTGGGAAATACTCAACCAGCAAAGTTACGAAGCATGTGAAAAGCTAGCACGTTGTGAATTTATAAAAGAGCAGTACATAGCATCATTTAATAGACAACAAAGAAACAGAATAAAACTTGATGCAGATAAGCAAAATATGTGTGATAAAAGTAGCTTTGAATTTGATTTGAGCCGAGTAAAAATGGTGTCATTTTATAGTGATGTTGAACGTTTAGAGCTTGTTCGTGAAGAGCAATAATCAATATGTGTCACACACGAAGTTCTGTTTAACCTAATATATACAGTGAAATTATATTCTTATAAGTTAATAACTTATTGTACTTTTTTGTGTTTATACTTCTAAACCTGCATGGCATAGGCTATCTGTTTTACGCCTGTTTAATACTGAAAAATATCAAAAATTCCCCTAAAAGCACTTTTAATGATATTGTATTTGACACTATATTGTTAAATATAGAGATATTTTAAATTGAAGTTTTATTGTCGTAGCGGGTAGTTACGTTATTTTATCATTAATTCTAGGGGGATATTATGGCTTCAAGCCGTAAAATTAGTAAAGAGAGAATGGCGCTGAAGATATCATTAGTAGGAACAATTTTTGTTGCTACGCTAGGTATTGGTTACGGTCTGTATGTTGGTTCTAATGCTATTTTATTAGACGGTATGTTCTCTTTTTTAAGTATGGGGATGACAGGACTTAGTCTTTATACGGCGTACTTAGTTTCAAAACCGGATGATGAACAGTTTCAATTTGGTTATGCCCATTTTGAACCTCTTATCAACGTGGTAAATGGTCTATTAATTTTAGTAACATGTTTATTTGCCTTTGTGACGGGCATACAAACAATAATGCAAGGTGGTCACGACATTATTTTGGGAGACGCGATTGTCTATGCTGTTCTTTCAACCGTCAGTTGTTTTTCGATTTACTTTTTTGAAACCTCTATCGCACGCAGTGTTGATTCCGAATTAGTCCGAGTTGACTCGCAAGAATGGTTAGTTGACGCGATCTTAAGTGCTGCAATATTGGTTGGTTTTATCTTAGTTATTATATTTGATGCAATGGGTTATTCTAAGTGGAATGCCTATGTCGATCCCATTCTTGTTACAACATTATCTATCGCAGCATCAGTATTACCGATAAAGGTATTAAGACGAAATCTAAAGGAAGTATTGCTTGTCGCACCACAAGACAGTGTTCAAGAGCACGTCGATCAAGTTATTGCAGAGCTTTCTGAAAAGTATGACTTCGATGATTATACTCATCATTTTGCTAAAATCGGTCGTCAGTATGATTTAGAAATTAACATCTTGGTAAAAGATGAAAAAAGATGGACGACAAAACAACAAGATAATATTCGTCAAATCATATGGGATAAGTTGGAGGCCGATCTTGGTGAAACATGGCTTTCTGTTAGTTTTACCGGTCAAGAACGTTGGCTGTAACATAGTCTAAATAGAACTTAGGTTTAATGTTAGGATAATTGACTGCGAATCAGGGCTTATCCTAACTAACATTTTGTAATTATACTTTTTCGAATCATTTATATTGAATTTTACAAAATGATAACCACTGTGGTGAAATAGATATAGGAATCTTGTATTATTTCTTCGCTCTAAAAATTATCTTTGTTTAATTAAACACGAAATAAGAGTTAATTTTTAGCCAATGTTGAAAATTATTTTTATCACAGGTGAATCATGGACACTGCTTTAGTTATAGCATTCATTGTGGGTGCATTTTATATCATTCTTAAAGAAAGAAAATGCACTAAGAATATTGATTATAGCAAGGATAGTTTATAATCCTTATTGCGAAGAACAGAAATTAAAAAAAGCGCTATGATTAGCGCTTTTTTTATTGGCAAAAAATGAAACTATTATTGTGATTTAAATCTTATTTTAATGAAATAGAGATAAATTAAAGTTTAAGTTTAACAAACATTATTATTTCATTGATAAGTTTTTTGAGTATATTCTATTCTAATTTGGTATTTAATTTGTAAAAGTTTGACTGTGTTGATTTGTTCTTATAAATTAGAGTGTAAGTCTTAAGTTGAAATGAATATTTTATAACATGTGATCTCTGCTGGTATTTAATCTTCTCTATGGC